>SSTB01000057.1 GCA_009469665.1 Azonexaceae bacterium
TGGGCACACATCCGGGCATTGCGTGAAGCCAAAGAAGATGAATGTCCACTGCCCCATCAGTTGGGCATTGGTGAAATCCCCTTTGGGACCGTTAAGGCGGAAGGCCGGCAATGGCTCGCTATCGCGAAACTCGGTCACGGACCGTAACTGTCCAGCCGGCTCCGGGCCTTGGTAAAAATTTTTCCAGATCACCCCTGCCCCAATGATCGTTAGCAGAATGCCTGCCAATACGAAATGAATAATCGAATCTTTGTTTTTCATGATGAGTTTGTGCTTTCAATGTGCGGAACGAATCTCATGCACGCGCCGACACTACGCTACCGCTTGTAGGCAAGGCGGATTTCGCTGGCTACTTGTGACGCCAGTCCATCCGGGCTGAACTCTCGTAGGAGCTTGCCATTGATGAACAGAGTGGGCGTCCTGCGCACATCGAGCTTGACGATGTCCGCCTCATCCTGCTTGAGTCGCGCGAGAATTTTGGGGTCGTTCATGTCCTTTCGGGCGCGCTCGATATCCAGGCCGGTGTTACCCAGCATGGTCCAGACCAGTTCCGGATTTGGCCGTCCATGGTCGGCCCAGACCGGCTGTCCTTCAAGTACAGCTTCCAGAGTGGCTATGTAAATATCCGGCCCCTGCATACGTGCGGCTTCGAGAATCTTGACGACATAGTCGGAGCCCTTGTGAAAGGCGGCATAGCGCAAACTCAGTCGCACTTGATTCTTGTGGGCATTCAGTACGGCTTTGACGTGAGGGTAGAACGCCCGGCAGCTCTCGCACGCAGGGTCAAAGAATTCGACAATCTCGACCTTTGCCATGATGGTTCCGATCATGGGCGCATCCAGGCGATTGAACGGGGAGTCCGTGTCGCTGGCTGCAACCTGGCTGACCTTTTCGGCCTGTTGGCCCTTGTAGAGGTTTGTCGCGATAACAAAGGCCCCGACCAGGATGACCGCTGCACTGCCAACAATGACTGATTTGTTCATGACTTGATGCCTTTCCGCACTGCCAGCAGCAGCGCAATGATGAGAGTGAAACCGAGTAGTGATAGCAAGGGAATAGTGACGAAACCGATCAGCTCAATCTTGACGTCGGCGCAAGACACGCCTTGCGTGCAAGGCTGCATTCCTTCAGGGATAAAACCCAGATACAGCAGGCAGTGGTACAAGGCCGTGGCCCAGCCGGCGACCGCAATGGGCAGGGCATAGCGGACACAGCGCACATCCAGCGGAAACAGCCCGGTGGTAAAAATGAATGCCAGCGGGAACATGGCAATACGCTGGTACCAGCAGAGCACGCAGGGAACCCGCTCCATCACTTCGCTGAAGAACAGGCTGCCCAATGTCGCCGATACCGCAATCAACCAGCAGACGAACAGTAGATTCCATTGCCGTGAGTGTGAGGTGTCCGTCATGATGGAGCTACCTGTTGGAAGTCCGTCGTCATGCCGGCCAGACTGCGCGAGCGCGCCAAAGAACTCAGCGTCGAGAGCTCTTGCGAGGCACTTTCCGCCAAGCCCAGCATCATCCGTTTGACGTCAGGCGAAAGGGAGAGTCCCAAGCCATGCTCGATCAACTCCAGCAGCCGCGCATGATTACGCAGCATGGCCTGCACATACTGACGTTCGTCTCTCGGTTCAATGGCCAGTTTCTTGATGGATGGGGGTTGGATACCGGCGCGCTTGGTCAGCACCTTGAGGCTCTTGCGCCGAGTTTCCAGCTCCTGGCGTGCAAAGCGCTGCAAACGCGGGGTACGTGCCTGAAACTGCTCGGTGGTGACCAGCGCATGCTGCAAGGTAGCGCTCACGGCGTGCATCAAATCGGCTTCGGACGCCAGCGTGACCGACTGATCAAGAATATCGCGCCCGGCATGACTCGGTGCGGCCAGTCCCCAACACAGCACGGCGGCAAACACGCCAAACAGTCGGGGTCGGACCAAGGGGCGGACTAGGTGTCGGCTCATGATTGCGGGCTCCCTGTGCTGTCGCTATGCAGCAGACGGGCAATATCGTCCGGAAGCGGAGCGGTATCGAAGGCGCCCATACGTGTGCTACCTACGTTTCCCAGCGGCAAGCGTTGCAGCAAATGACCCAGCGGCACCAGACTGAGTCGCGCCAGTTGGCCAATAGCCTCCTGGCGATTCGACTGGCTGAGTGCCAGGGAAAGCATGTGCCAATGGGTTCGCCAGTGCCAGACAAAGATACCTTGACCTATCAGGTGAGCGCGTTCCAGGAGCGCCATGCACTGGTTGTGGTTGCCATCGGCGCGCGCTTTTGCCGCGGCGGCCATGGTTGATTCAAAAGCGATTGCTACAGTTTGGTTGTACTTCATCACGGTTCCTTCGCGCAGGTATGGCAGGCGCTGAGGCCAAGCCATGGGGGCCGGGTGATTCCGGCGAGAGCGAGACGCAGGGAGAGTGGAACGCCGTCAGGCGTTCAAGCCCACTGAGGGCGTTCAGGCGGGGGCGTGATGTGCGAAGCGAGCGGCGAATTGCCGCGAGTTTGTGCCGGACGGATGTCATCCGCCGCAGTCACCGTCAAACTCATTGCCACCCCATCGGCATGGCCCAGATGGCAGGCACAACAGTCATCCAGATGCGTACTGGGTTGCGTCGGGTTTTGATCATCCATGGGTGTGCCTGTCGCACTGTGCTCACAGGCCACCAGATAGCTCGTCTGACAATCAACATCCGACCCCGCCCATACCGATTGCACGGGCAGAATAAGAGTCATCAGCAAGAGGAGAGTGCGCTTCATCAGCGTCAGCTTGCGAACCATGGGAGCATTGTCAGGTGGTCAGGGGTGCGCCAAAGGCTTGAACAGTCGCGCAATTGAGAGATATCTTGGCTTTCTTGCAGCGATTTTAGTCGCAGCGTCATCGGCTGAATTTCAGATCGACGGTCTTTTCGATCGGCGGGTAGCAGATGCCTAGTTTCTCGTTGCACCCCTGATAAGTCGCATAAACGGTCAGGCCCTCCGCCTTGGGTGACCGCTCCAAGGGCAGATTTACGGTTATCGGCACTTTGTACACCTCGATCATGCCGAAGAACGGATCGTTCTTCATTTCCCCCACCGGTAACTGAATTTCTTTGAGCATGACGCCCTTGGCGTTTTTCAAGGCGAAACGTGTCTTGTTTTTATACAGATAGTGATTCCTTGCCAGAATGATGTTTGCTACGACGGTGTCATTGCCTTTGAGTGTGGCGCTGAACTTGAAGGCCTCATCCGGCGGCAAGGGTTGCTCCGCCGCCATGGCCGGGACTGGGCCGAGGCTGAGCAGAAGAAGCAGGGATAGCTGACGCAAGTGACAGCGTAAAGTGGACGTCATGAAACAGAACTCCTTTGAATGGTGAGACATAGCCACGTGGGAAACGGTCGGGTCAGTGAGAAGGCTCGGCCAGTACTACGGGTCGGGTAAACGAGGCCCAGAGCAGCAGACCGACACCCACATTGATCGTGATGTCGGCGACATTGAAAGCCGGCCAGTGCCAGCCGGCCACATGAACATCCAGAAAGTCGATCACGGCACCACCCCAAACCCGGTCGATGACATTACCCATGGCCCCGCCCAGAATCAGACTGTAGCCGCGTGCCTCCTTGGAGTTTTCAACCCCTTTGTACAAGAGAACAACCAGCCAGATAGAAATGGCCGTCCCCAGGACAATAAAAAAGTAGCGCTGCCAGCCGCCAGCCCCCGCCAGGAAGCTGAACGCGGCACCGGGGTTGAGTACATGCACCAGATTGAAAAACGAGGTCAAGGGAATCGATTGGCCAAGAGAGAGCGACTGCGTGATGGCGAACTTGGTGCCTTGATCGGCGATCACGGCCGCCAGTGCCACACCCAAATACGCACGGCTGGACGTAGCGGCTTCTGAAGTGTCAGCGGCTGACATCATTAGCTCCCCGCAAGATGCGCAGGCCGTTGGCGACCACAATCAGGCTTGCCCCCATATCGGCAAACACCGCCATCCACATGCTGGCGTTACCAAAGACGGCCAAGACCAGAAATACACCCTTGATGCCAAGCGCCAGGGCAATGTTCTGCCACAAGATTGTGTGCGTCCGCTTTGACAGCGTGATGGTTTCGGGGATGCGCCGCAGATCGTCGTTCATGATGACAATATCGGCGGCCTCCATGGCCGTATCGGTGCCCACTCCGCCCATGGCAATGCCGATGTCAGCGCGTGCCAGTGCCGGCGCGTCATTGATGCCGTCACCGCACATGGCCGTCGTGCCTTGCCCGGTGCGCAGCTCCTCAATAGCTGCGAGTTTGCTCTCGGGCAGCAGATTGCCGCGCACATCGGCGATACCGGCTTGCCGGCCTATGGTCGTGGCCGTGGTGCTGTTGTCCCCAGTAAGCATCACAGTCGCGATCTTCAGCTCATGCAATTCGATGATCGCGGAACGCGAGCTTTCCTTGATGGTGTCTGCAACCGCAAATATCGCTAGCACTTCGGAATCCGATGCCAGCAGCGTGACCGAGCGCCCTTGCGACTCATGAGCGTTCAGCCGGGCTTCAATCTGGGCGCTGCATAAGCCGCGTTCTTCGATCAGACGGTGATTGCCCAGCGTCAAATGTTGTCCTTGGGCCTTGGCATCGATGCCGCGTCCCGGCATATCAACCACATCGGAAAGTCCGTTGTGCGGCTGAGTGAGCCCAGCAGCGATGGCGAGTGCGACGGGGTGATCAGAGTGATTGGCCAGGCTGGCAGCCCATACCAGCACCTGTTCCTCAGTGTGGGCTTTAGTGAGCACCTCGGTAGCGACCAGACGTGGCTTGCCTTCGGTCACTGTGCCGGTCTTGTCCAGCGCCACGACCTTGATATGGCGTGCGGCTTCCAGATACGCCCCACCCTTAATCAGAATGCCTCGGCGTGCCGCAGCAGCCAGTCCGCTGACGATGGTGACTGGTGTAGCAATGACCAAAGCGCAGGGGCAAGCGATGACCAGAAGCACCAGTGCTTTGTAGATAGCTTGCGTCCAGGTCCAGCCGAGCAGCATGGGGGTCAAGCTCGCAACAGCCAGCGCCAGTACAAACACCGCTGGCGTGTAGACCGCCGCAAATTTATCCACGAATCGCTGAGTCGGAGCACGTGTCCCTTGTGCCTGTTCGACGACCTGAATGATGCGCGCCAGCGTTGTATTGTCGGCAGCGGCGGTTACTTCAAATTCAAGCAGACCAGTGACATTGATCGTGCCGGCGTAGACCAGATCTCCAGGACTTTTATCGACCGGCAAGCTCTCGCCGGTTACGGGGGCTTGATTCACCGCGCTGGTCCCGGCAATGACTTTGCCATCGAGGGGAATGCGACTGCCCGGCTTGACCCGGACAATGGCACCGATCGCGATGAGCTTGGCGGCTGTGTCGCGCCACGTTCCGTCGGCTTGACGCACCTCGGCGGACTCCGGGGTCAGGTCGAGCAAGCCTTTGATGGCGTTGCGTGCGCGATCCACTGCGCGTGCCTCGATCAGTTCAGCAATGGCATACAGCGCCATGACCATGGCGGCTTCCGGCCACTGACCAATTAGAAAGGCCCCGGTCACGGCCACGCCCATCAGCGCGTTCATGTTCAACTGACCACGCCGTAACGCTGCGATGCCTTTGGTGTAGGTTGAGATGCCGGCCAGCCCAATCGCGATGGAGGCAATCGCCATGCCCAACATATCACTCAACCCGCCATGAGGCATGAAGAAGCTTATTACTTCGGCGCCTGTGGCCAGAAGCAATGCGGCGATGGCCCGTTGTATTTCCCGCCGGCTGTTGTGCGGGAGTGGAGAATCTGCGCCTGACTGAAGGACTGCGGGAGCGTATCCCGCCTCCCGGATCGCCTTTATGGCGTTTTCCAGGGCATCCGGGGTGGCAACAATGGCAAGCGTGCGGGTAGAGAGCTGGAAATTGAGTGACCGAATTCCCGAAATGTCGGCGAGTGCGCGCCGGATATCGCTTTCTTCCGAGGCGCAGTCCATGGTGGGGATACTGATGAGAGTCGCTCCAGCAGGAGCAGCATGCGATGGCGTTGAGTTACCGTCGCCTGGACTATTTGTTTGAGGCGAACAGCCACAGTCCGTTGTGGTTGTTTCTTTTTTCTGCGATAGGGCGCATGTCGTCATAGTGATCTCCTAAATCATGGAGACAGTAGAAACCCTATAGTGGCTACAGAGTCAAGCAGTAGAATCGAGTTTCCTCAAACGTATTCGTAACCAGCCATGAAAATCGGAGAACTGGCCAGCATTGCCATGACGCAAGTGGAAACCATTCGCTACTACGAGCGCGCAGGGCTGCTACCCGAGACGGCGCGTACTGAGGGCAACTATCGCATTTACGGGGATGCCCATGTCGAGCGACTGTCGTTCATTCGCAACTGCCGCAATCTGGACATGACGCTTGACGAAATCCGGGTACTACTGCGCTTCAGGGATGCCCCGGCAGAAGATTGCAGCACGGTAAATGCGTTGCTCGACGAGCATATCGGTCACGTCGCCGACCGGATTCGAGAATTGCGATTACTGGAGAAACAACTGAAGGGGCTACGAGCTTTGTGTCACGAGACGCGTGATGCCCAACATTGCGGAATTCTCAACGAACTGGCCGTAACGCCGAAATCAACGGGTGAAGCCGATGCCGTGCATGTGAGAGGGGTTCATAAAAACATTCATTAAGCAACCGGAGCACTGGATGGCTGCAGGTAGCTGCATAGGGGACTCTCATTAGAACTACTGCGCAATGTCGGCAGTGGGTCGTATGCACCACTTCATGGCTCCAACCTTGTAGGGCTGCAATGAGGCGTTTGCCGTCATAGCCAGTTGAAGCACCACGGACGGCAAAGGGTCTGTGCGAGTAATTATTTTTCTAGCCACAAACCAAAATTCAAAGTGATTTGTAAGTATAGGATCGGGAATTCGGTTTCTTATTTACTAACTTATTGACATCAAAAACTCAATCAGATTGCTTTAGGTCTATTTATAAGGCTTTGCCACTCACTCACTCACAGCTACACCCATCTCAGCCGTTCATAAAAGAA
>SSTB01000058.1 GCA_009469665.1 Azonexaceae bacterium
GATCTCAAGTCTGTCGCTGCTGACAAGCAGGCCATGGAAATGGGCAAGCGGCTCTACATGACCTACTGCATGCAGTGTCATGGGGCAGACGCCCGGGGTGCCAAAGGCTTCCCCAACTTGACCGATGGTGATTGGCTGTACGGTGGCGAACCTGAGAAGATCGTCGAGACCATCGCCGCCGGCCGCATGGGCATGATGCCTCCCCATGCCCAACTTGGCGCGGATACCATCAAGGATCTTGCCAACTATGTGCGCAGCCTGTCAGGTCTGCCGCACGACGCCGCGCGCGCCGCGAAGGGCAAGGATACGTTCAACTCGGCGGGTTGCTCGGGTTGCCACGGCCCCGAAGCGACGGGTATGCAGGCCATCGGCGCCCCCAACTTGACCGACAAGGTCTGGCTCTACGGCTCTTCCGAAGCCACCATCGTCGAGACGATCACCAATGGTCGTCAAAACCAGATGCCGGCCTGGAAGGAATTCCTGGGTGACGGCAAGGTTCATGTCCTGGCTGCCTATGTGCTGAGCCTGGGCGGAAAGTAAGTTAAGCCTGTCCGAGCGCGGGGTGGCCAGCCACCCCGCGTTTTTGTTTGCGGCGCGGGAAGTTCTGCTTCGCATCACGATGGTTTAGGGTGCCCTTGGGGCACAATGGCACCTTGAGCCATCCTGATACGAACCTGGATCGAGCATGAATAAAAATACAGAGAGCGGTGCGTCGACCGATGCGCCGGCCCCGGCGGTACAGCAGGTTTCCTTTTACGCCAAGCACAAGGTCGTCTACGCCAAGGAAGTGAAAGGCTGGTGGGCAAATTGGCGTTGGGCGCTGGTCTGGTTCACACAACTCATTTTTTATGGTGGCCCCTGGCTGCAGTGGAACGACCGGCAGGCCGTGCTCTTTCATTTGGTCGAGCGCAAGTTCTATCTCTTCGGCCTGGTACTCTGGCCCCAGGACGTTTTCTATCTGGCGCTGCTGCTCATCATCTCCGCCTGTGCGCTCTTCCTCTTTACCGCCGTTGCGGGGCGACTTTTCTGTGGTTACGCCTGTCCTCAGACCGTCTATACAGAGCTTTTCATGTGGATCGAGGCGCGTATCGAAGGGGATCGTTCGGCGCGCATGAAACTCGACAAGGCCCCTATGGACGCACGCAAGATGCGTCTTAAGACGCTCAAGCATTCGGCCTGGATCGCGGTTTCGTTGTGGACGGGCTTCACCCTGGTCGCGTATTTCACGCCCACTTCCGAGCTACTCGCGTCCTTTCCCCTTGGCTTCGGTCCCTGGGAGATCTTCTGGATCCTGTTCTACGCGGGTTTCTGCTACATGCAGGCGGGTTTTCTGCGAGAGCAGGTTTGCAAGTACATGTGCCCTTACGCTCGGTTTCAGGGGGTCATGTTCGACGCTGACACACTGATCGTTACCTACGATCCGGAACGCGGTGAGCCGCGTGGAGCGCGGAAGAAAGGCGTTGATCCCAAAGCGGCAGGTCTGGGGGACTGCGTTGACTGCGGGCTCTGTGTTCAGGTCTGTCCGGTCGGCATCGACATCCGCAAAGGACTGCAGTACGAGTGCATCGGCTGCTCTGCCTGTATCGACGCCTGTGATCAGGTGATGAGTAAGACCGGGCAGCCCAAGGGGCTGATTCGCTATTCCACCGAGAATGCTTTGGCCAAGCACTATACGCCCAGAGAAATCCTGGCTCATATCATGCGGCCGCGGATCATGCTGTATACCGGTATCCTGCTGGCTATCACGGCCGCCTCGGCCTGGTCTCTGGCGATGCGGGTTCCCCTCAAGGTCGACGTGCTACGGGACCGCTCGGTGCTGGCCCGGGAAGCAGACGATGGACGCATCGAGAACCTCTATCACGTCAAGATCATGAACGTCACGGAGCGCGTTGGCCGCTTTGCGCTGGCAGTATCGGGTCTAGAAGGTGCCGAGATTGTCGGCGAGCGTGAGGTCGAGGTGGCGAGCGCCGAGAACAAGGAGGTTGTCGTCAGTGTCCGGGTGCCCCCGGAGAACGGCCGCAAGGGCGCGAACGTTCTCTTCTTCGACGTCAAGGCTGTTGACCGGGAAGGGGTTGCCGTCCACGAAAAGGCTTCCTTCCTGATGCCCTGAAAGGCTTGAAATGAAACTGCAACAGAGGGGCGAACTTCCCTGGTACCGTGAGCGTTGGCCGTGGATTTTGATGGCTGGCCCATTGGCGGTGGTGATCGCCGGGGCGGTGACGCTCTGGCTTGCCGTCCGTAGTTTCGACGGCTTGGTGGAAGACGATTATTACAAGCAGGGGCTGGAGGTGAACCGGCGCCTGCAGCGCGATCACAAGGCTTCAGACCTTGGGCTCGCCGCTGATCTGATGGTGTCGGGCAGTCAGGTGCGGGTCATTGTGCTGGCACGGGCACCGGCACAGTTGCCGGCTACCCTGAATGCTAAGTTCATCCATCCGACCCAGTCCGGTCAGGACCGCCAGGCGGTTCTCGCTGCGGAAGGGCAGGGTCTGTATGGCGGGAAATTGTCCGCCGAGATTTCGGGGCGCTGGATCGTCACCCTGGAAGAGCCGGGAGGTAGCTGGCGTCTCCAGGGAGAGTGGCAATCCGGTACCCAGGAAGCGCTCCGGCTGGGGTCCGGAGCAGCAGCAACACTTGTTAAATCTGAAACCGGGAGATGATTTATGGCATGGGAACTCTTGTTTGGCAGTGACTTCGGCTTGATGAGCCTTGGGGTCATTGTTGGCGTCGTGGTGATTGGCGTTTGCATGGTGAAGATGTACAACGCCAAGGCAGAGGAAGACGCGAAGAACGCCGGGCGCTGAGCCGTCCCAGCGGCTTTGCCCGCTTGCGAGGCAGTGAACCCCCGACCGGATTCCGGCGGGGGTTTTTCGTCCCGGCTTGGCAATCCAATGACCCCGATGCTACGCAGGGAGAACGAGCTGATACTGCGGCGTGCGCTGGTGGCTTCAGCAATTGCCCACGGCCTCCTGCTTTGGGGGGCTCCTCCGCACCCCGGGCCGCCCGAGGGAGCGCGGCCGCTTGCCGTGCGCCTCGTTCAGGAAGCTTTGCCGCCCAGGGTTCCGGCAGAAACGAGCACGCTTCCGGTGATGCGGAAAGCGGTGCCGGTCCAGGAAACCCTGAAGCCTGTGCGGTCCAAGACAGACGCCCGGGAAATAGGGCCGGCGCCGACGTTGCGGGCTGCCGAGACGGCACCAGCGGTATACACCGCTGCCGTTACCCCTGCCGAGACTGCCCGCGTCACGCCCGAGAGCGAAGCGGTGGCCCAGCCGACTGCGCGGCCTCCCGAGCCTGATCAGGATACGGTGAAGGAGCTGCGTCTTGCACTGGCGCGGGAATTGCGGGGACAGCATCCCTATCCGGCCCTGGCACGTGAGCGGGGCTGGACCGGTACGGTCGAAGTAGTTCTCGTCTACGCCCCGGGTACGACGTTCCCGGCGGTATCCCTGGGCCGTTCATCGGGACACGCGATTCTGGACCGCCAGGCCATGGACACCGTGGCTAAGGCAGCCGCCCGGGTGTCCCTACCGCAACGTCTGCGCGGCGACGCACTGACCGTTGCGGTGCCTGTCAATTACTCCCTTGAGCAATGATCCTGGAAACCTCGGTTGGACGAGTCCGTTGGTGCGTTCGGGTGGGTGTCTGGCGCGTGGCGATACCACCCGGCGGGTGAGCGTTTCGGAGTGGTGCGATGATCGAGGGCACAGGGAATTCCGGGCATCGGGAAGCAATCAACTGAGGGTTCCAGGATGATTCGCAGTGCGGCTGGGCGTCGTCCCTCCGGTGTGCCTGTCCCGGAAGGTGCGTCCCGTGTCCGTCGCAGCGTTCAGGCTGGCTCGATGTCGGCGCAGTGAAAGCCGAAGGCGCCTCGCTGGCGGTCGGCAAAGAATTGGCGCAGGCACAGGCTCACGCTTTGAAAAGCGAGGGCCGACCAAGGGATCTCGTCTTCCCTGGCGAGGGTCACTTCAAGGCTCTCGCTCCCGGCCGCGCAGCTGGGATGAGGCAGGTGTCCAAGGTAGAAAAGATGGACCTGATGGATGCGGGCCACATTGACCAGGGCGAAGGGTCTCTCGACCACGACTACTGCACAGGCTTCCTCGAGCGTCTCGCGTGCCGCTGCCTGTGCCGTCGTTTCGCCGTTCTCCATGAAACCTGCCGGCAGGGTCCAGAACCCGTGGCGGGGCTCGATGGCTCTCCTGCACAACAGGATCGAGTCTTCCCAGGTGCAGATACACCCCACCACCAGGCGCGGATTTTCGTACTGAATATGGCCGCAATCGTCGCAGACGTGGCGGGGCAGCGTGTCTCCCGGAGGGACGCGGTGACTGACCGGGGCGGCGCAGAGGGGGCAGTATCGGATCACGGGGAAAGTCGCGCGAAGGCGCACATGGCAAGGCTCGAGTCGCAGTGTAGCATTGCGCCGTCCGGGCCGACCGTCCTACAATGGCCGCTCGCAGGCTGGCCTTAGCCAAGGCTTTCGGCGGCTGGCCAAGATACCAATAACAGAGTTGGGCAGGTCGCCGGCATTACGGCGCGGAAGGGTTCTGGGATGTTCCTGATCATCGGCTATGTCGTCATACTCGGCGCGTCGGTCGGCACCTACGCCGTCCACGGAAGCCTGGCGGCGCTCTGGGTCCCCCTCGAATATATCGCCATTGTCGGCCTCATGATCGGCGGCTTCGTGGCGAGCAACGACATCAAGAGCATCAAGGCCACGGTGGCTGCGGTCCCGGGGGCGCTCAAGGGATCCAGATTCACCAAGGCGCTGTACATGGATACCCTGGCCATGCTGTTCGAAATCCTTGGCAAGGTGCGCAAGGAGGGCTTGATGTCCATTGAAGGCGATATCGAGAACCCTGAAGCCAGCCCCATTTTCAGCAAGTATCCCAACGTGATTTCAGATCACCACGTTCTCGATTTCGTCTGCGACTACCTGCGCATGATGGTCGGCGGCAATCTCAATGCCCTGGAAATCGAGGCGCTCATGGACATGGAACTCGAAACCCACCACCACGAAGTTGCCGGTCCCGCCCACATCGTCTCCAAGGTGGCCGACAGCGTGCCGGCTTTCGGTATCGTGGTGGCCGTCATGGGGGTGGTCAACGTCATGGGCTCTGTGGGGCAGCCGCCCGCCGTGCTGGGCAAAATGATCGGCGGCGCGCTGGTGGGGACTTTCCTCGGTATCCTGATTTCCTACGGATTCGTCGCGCCCATTGCCAGCATCCTGGAGCAGAAAGCGGAAGAAGAGGGCAAGATTTACCAGTGCATCAAGGTCGTTCTCCTGGCCTCGATGTCGGGCTACGCGCCCCAGGTGGCGGTGGAATTCGGCCGCAAGGTTCTCGGCTCCAGCGTGCGGCCCAGTTTCCGCGAGCTCGAAGAGGATCTCAAGGCCCGCAAGGGTAAGTGAAGCCTGTGCGAGAAGCTGGATAAGGCCAAGGCATGAGCGACGATTCCACCCGTCCCATAGTCATCAAGCGCATCAAGAAGGGTGGCGGCGGTCACCACGGCGGCGCCTGGAAGATCGCCTACGCGGACTTCGTGACCGCCATGATGGCCTTCTTCTTGCTGATGTGGCTGCTCGGCTCCACCGCCCAGGGCGACTTGCAGGGGATTGCCGAATTCTTCCAGAACCCCCTCAAAGTCGGTCTGCAAGGGGGCAGCGGCTCGGGGGATTCCTCCTCCATTCTCAAGGGTGGGGGGAAGGACCTGACCCGGCAGGCGGGGCAGGTCAAAAAGGGCGAGGCCGAGACCAAGGAAAAGCGTTTCGTTCAGAAGGAAGCTTCCTTGGAGTTCCAGCGCAAGGAGCGGGAATCCCTGGAGGAATTGAAGGGACGCATCGAAAAAGCCATCGGTGACAATCCCCAGCTTGCCCCCTTCAAGAACCAGATGCTGCTCGACATCACGGCCGAGGGCCTGCGTATTCAGATCGTCGACGAGCAGAACCGGCCCATGTTCGATTCCAGCAGCGCGGAATTGAAGCCCTATACCAAGGAAATCCTGCGGCAGATCGGCAAGGCGCTGAACGCCGTACCCAACCGGGTGAGCCTCACGGGCCATACCGATGCCGCCCAGTTCGGCGGTGGGGAGAAGGGTTTTTCCAACTGGGAACTGTCGGCCAATCGTGCCAATGCCTCGCGCCGGGAACTCGTCGTGGGGGGAATGGACGAATCCAAGGTATTGCGTGTTGTGGGTGGGGCTTCGACCATTCTTTTCGACAAGAACGATCCGCTCAATCCGGTCAATCGACGCATCAGCATCGTCGTCATGAACAAGAAAACCGAGTTGGCCATCCTTCAGGAGGAGGGTCCCGAGGCCGAAATCAGCGAGCTGGACCCGTCGCCCGGTGAGTCCAGCGGTAGGGCGCACTGATTCGGTGCGAAATTTGCCCGGGCGGCGATAATTTTTTAACAAAAATGCCAATTTCGGTTAGTATGACGAATTGGGGATGAGGAGAGGCATGGGAACCACGGGTCGTCGTCGCTGGCTGGGAGGAGTTGTCGCGCTCCTGCTTGGAGCTCTGCTCTGGGCGTTCGAACCGGCTGCCCGCATTCCGGCGGTGGCCATCGCCTGGGGCCTATTGAGCGCGATTCTCCTGCTGCTCTTTCCTTCCGCAGCGGCGCCCTCCCCATCCGAACGCTCCGATGCCCCGGGGGACGACCGTCTCCTGGCCGACCGCAGTGCTCAGGCCCTGGAAGCTCTGTCACGGCACAGTTCTCAGCAGGTCGCGCAGATGCGCAGCGAGGTGACGCAGGCGCAAGCCATCTTCAGCGACGCCATCGGAAAGTTGATTGCCAGTTTCAGCGGTATGAACGAGCAGGTGCAGAGGCAGCAACGTCTGGGGACGGAAATCGTCTCCGGGAGCGGGGATAGCGGGGGGCAGAGCTCGGTGGCCGCCTTCGAGTCCTTTGCCTCGCACACTTCTGAAACGCTACGGCGTTTCGTCGATAGCGTCATCGAGAACTCGCGGGTTGCCATGACCCTGGTCGAACTCACCGACCGCATCATGGCCCAGATGCGCGACGTCAAAGGCATGCTGGGGGAGATCGAAGGTATCGCCAAGCAGACCAATCTGCTCGCCCTCAATGCAGCCATCGAGGCGGCGCGGGCCGGAGAGGCGGGGCGGGGATTCGCCGTAGTGGCAGATGAGGTACGCGATCTTTCCGGACGGACCAACCACTTCAGTCAGCAGATTCGCGGCCAGCTCGCCAGCATGCAGGTTTCCATCGAAGCGGCAGAAGGGGCCATCAATCAGATGGCCGCCCAGGACATGACCTTCGCGCTGACCTCCAAAGATGGTGTCGAGCAGGCCATGTCCGGGATCGAGGAAATGAACCGGCGTACAGGACACACTGTCGGCCAGTTGAACGAAATTGCCGGGTCCATGGAGGTGGCGGTCAATCAAGCCATCGTGTCGCTCCAGTTTCAGGATCTGGTCACCCAGTTGCTCGGGCACGTGTCGCGGCGCTTGGATGCCCTGGCCGAGATGGCGGGCAGCGAGGCCGGCGCGGCTGGAGCGCTGCGCGGTTGCGGTGACGCTGCGGCCGCGGCTGCAGCCATCGAAGCGCTGTGCGCGCGCATTGAGGACATCGCGCGGCAGGTGGGCGATCTCAAACAAAGTGCCGGCAACACGACCAGTCAGCCGACCGGTCTATCCAGCGGCGACGTAGAACTGTTTTGAAACCATGAGGGGACAACATGGCCAAGACCATACTTGCAGTAGATGACTCCGCATCCATCCGTCAGATGGTGTCTTTCACCCTGAAGAGTGCCGGCTACGAGGTGGTCGAGGCCGTCGACGGCATGGACGGCCTGGACAAGGCCAAGGCACGCAGCGTCAATCTGGTCCTGACCGACCAGAACATGCCACGCATGGATGGGCTGACGCTCATCAAGAGTCTGCGCGGCATGCCCCAGTACGCCTCGGTACCCATCCTCATGCTCACCACCGAGTCGTCCGATGCCATGAAGGCCCAGGGCCGTGCGGCGGGAGCCACAGGCTGGCTGGTCAAGCCTTTCGATCCCCAGAAGCTCATCGAAGTCGTCCGCAAGGTCATCGGCTGACGCCGGTTCGACCGCACGCCAACCCGCGAGGGAAGGGGGAATCATGGCCATCGACATGAGCCAGTTCTACCAGGTGTTCTTCGAGGAATCGGCAGAACACCTGGCCACCATGGAATCGCTACTCCTCGGACTCGACGTCGGCAATCCTGACGCCGAGGAACTGAACGCCATTTTTCGGGCGGCCCACTCGATCAAGGGCAGCGCGGGCACCTTCGGCTTCACCGATCTTTCCCAGACCACCCACATCCTGGAAAACCTTCTCGACCGCATCCGCAAGCAGGAACTTGCCCTGCGCGCGGACATGGTCGACGCCTTTCTGGAAGCCGGCGATTTGCTCAAAGCCATGCTCGCCGCCCACCAAGGGCAGGGGGAGGTCGATCCGCAAGCGGCCGAGGCCCTGCGCGAGCGCCTGCGCCGGCTCTCCTCTGGTGATTCCGGCGAGGTGCCGGCGGCGCCACCTACTGAAGCGGTCCCCGCCCCAGGTCCTGCCGTCCCGGTGCGGAGCGGCCCTCGGGTCTACGACATCCAGTTCGTTCCCACCGCAGCCTCGGCGGCGGGCGATGGCGTGCGCAATTTCATCGAGGATTTGCGGCGCCTGGGGGGGCTTGAAACTCTCGGACAACCGGAGCCCGGAAGCGACGGGGTCGGCTTCTGGCAACTGCGGCTGACCACCGAGGCCGCCAGGGAGGCCTTCGAAGAGCAACTCGATTTCATCGCCGATGCAGGCGCCTGGCGTGTCGACGAAGATGCCTCGCGTAACGCCTCGGGGGAACAGGTTTTTGGCCTCTTTGAAGGATCGCCCGGAACCCCGGCCGAGGCCGAGGGCTATGGGTTCTTCGATCCATTTCCCAGTGCGGCGGCCGATGACGCCTCCTATGGGTTCTTTGCGCCCCTGCCCGGAGATGCACCGGCCGTGGTGGCGGAGGCCAAGCCTGAGGCGGAGGGGGCCTACGGCTTCTTCGCGCCTTTGCCTGCGGCGGCAGCGCCGCAGGCTGCCGAGGAAGGGGACGGCTTTGGCTTCTTCGCGCCCCTGCCAAACCCTGCGGCGACGAGCGACCACGCCCCGACCGCAGCCAAATCCGCTTCGGCAGAGGAGGGCGAGGGATATGGCTTTTTTGCTCCGCTCCCGGCGGGGGCACCGGCGGCGGCTCCCGCCGCAGCGCCCTCACCGACCCCTTCTACGGCCGCCGCCGCGATCCCCGTTCCCGCCACGACGGCAAGCCGGGAGCCTGCCTCCCGCCCCAAGCCGGTCTCTGCCGCCCCGGCGGCCGCAGCAGGGGACTCATCCATCCGCGTGAGCGTCGAAAAGGTCGATCAGCTCATCAATCTGGTGGGAGAACTGGTCATCACCCAGGCCATGCTGCAACAGTGTGCCCTGCAGTTGCAGGATGCTGCGCCGGAACGCCTGACCTCTGGACTCGCCCAACTGGAGCGCAATACGCGGGATTTGCAGGAATCGGTGATGTCCATCCGCATGCTGCCGATCTCCTTCGTGTTCTCGCGCTTTCCACGGGTGGTGCGGGACTTGTCGGGCAAACTGGGCAAGCAGGTCGAGTTGCGCACCTCGGGTGAAACGACGGAGCTCGACAAGAGCCTCATCGAACGAATTACCGACCCCCTTACCCACCTCATCCGCAACAGCCTGGATCACGGTATCGAGTCGCCGGAGAAGCGTGTCGCCGCGGGCAAAAACCCGGCCGGGACGATCACCCTCAAGGCCTATCACCAAGGCGGCAATATCGTCATCGAGGTGGGAGACGACGGTGCCGGGCTCAACCGCCAGAGGATTCTCTCAAAGGCGCGGGAAAAGGGTTTGCAGGTCTCCGATCAGATGAGCGACGGCGAGGTCTTCAATCTCATCTTTGAAGCTGGATTCTCCACCGCCGAGCAAGTCACTGACGTTTCAGGCCGCGGTGTGGGCATGGACGTCGTGCGGCGTAACATCCAGGCCATGGGCGGGCGGGTCGATATCGAATCCATGGCCGGCATCGGCACCCGCATGACCGTGCGCCTGCCCCTCACCCTGGCCATTCTCGACGGCATGTCGGTGGCGGTGGGGGGGCACACCTACATCCTTCCCCTGGCCTCGGTGGTGGAATCCCTGCAACCCAAGGAGGGGGACATCAAGACCCTCTCCAACCTCGCCCGGGTGATCCAGGTGCGGGGAGAGTATCTGCCCGTGGTGGTGCTGCGCGAACTCTTCAACCTCGACAAGGCCGTCACGGAGTTTACGCAGGGCATCATGGTCATCCTGGAGGCGGATGGCGCCAAGGCGGCGCTCTTCGTCGACGGCCTAGTGGGGCAGCACCAGGTGGTCATCAAGAGCCTGGAAGCCAACTACCGCCGGGTGCCCTGCGTTTCGGGAGCGACCATCATGGGCGATGGTCATGTGGCTTTGATCCTCGACGTCTCGGCCCTTGCCGGCCGGGCCAAATCGAATTTGCAGAAGGCGGCCTGAAGGCCCCAAGGAGCGAGACATGGACAACAGTCAAGCCGGCACCGTGGCCGACGAGGATCTCGTCGCCAGCGAATTTCTCACTTTCACCCTGGGGGCCGAGGAGTACGCCATCGACATCCTCAAGGTACAGGAAATCCGTGGCTACGAGGCGCCGACCCTGATCGCCAATGCGCCGCCCTTCATCAAGGGCGTCATCAACCTGCGAGGCATCATCGTGCCCATCGTTGATCTGCGCATCAAGTTCAATCTGGCCCAGGTCGAGTACACCCCCTTTACCGTGGTCATCATCCTGAACGTCGCTGGCCGAGTGATCGGCGTGGTGGTCGATAGCGTCTCCGACGTCATTTCGATGACCCCGCAGCAGATTCGGCCCGCCCCCGATTTTTCGGCGAGCTTCGATACCAAGTACATCCTGGGGTTGGCGACCATCGAAAACCGCATGCTCATCGTCACCGACATCGCCCAGCTGATGAGCAGCCGGGATATGGAACTGATGGACGCCGCCGACTGAGAGCGTGCGCTGCCGGCCGGCCCCGCCGGGGCGGGCCTTCTGCCGAGGAGAACGACCATGCGCAACAACCAGCCCGTCACCGACAAGGAAATCCCCCTGGGGGACGATACCCTGATCGTCTCCAGGACCGACCTCAAGGGCCGCATCACCTACGTCAATCGGGATTTCCTGGAAATCAGCGGATTCTCGGAAAAAGAACTGATCGGCGAACCGCACAATCTAGTTCGCCATCCCGACATGCCGCCGGAGGCTTTCGAGGATCTCTGGAGGGACCTGAGCGCAGGCCGGCCCTGGGTCGGATATGTCAAGAATCGCTGCAAGAACGGCGATTACTACTGGGTTGAGGCGCACGCCGCCCCGATCTGGGAAAACGGTCAGGTTGTCGGCTACATGTCTGTCCGGCGCAAGCCGGCCCGCGACAAGATCGAGGCCGCGGAACAGGTTTACCGGAAGCTGCGCAGCGGGAAGGCAGCGGGCATACGCATCGAACACGGCTGGGTGGCCGGATCGGGATTGCTGGCTCGCGCCCGTTCCGCATGGCGGGATGCGTCAATCTCGAGCAAGCTGATCATCGTCAGTGTCGTCGTCGGCGCCGTGGCACTCGGCATTGGCACGGTAACCTTGGGAGCCAAATTGTCGGATTCGCTGACCGCGGCCGGGGAAGCCGATCTGGCGAGAGTAGTCGCCCTCGCCAAGGGAACTGTCGACAGCAATCTCGACGCCGCCAAGCGCGAGGTTGACCATTTGAACGGTGCCTTCGAGGGGCTCTTTCCCGAGGAGATCACCCTGGAGGGGACCGACGATGCCCCGATCCTCCGGCATGGTGCCAAGGAGATACTCAACAATCGCTTCAACGAGGTGGATCGTTTCACCCAAAAAACCGGGGCGGTGGCAACCCTCTTCGTTCGCAAGGGTGAGGATTTCGTTCGCGTCACGACGTCGGTAAAAAAGGAAAACGGCGAAAGGGCGGTTGGCACCGCGCTGGCAAAAGAGCATCCCGCCTATGCGGCCTTGGCGGGGAACAAGGCTTATGTCGGTCCGGCAAAGCTGTTCGGCAAGGACTACTACACCAGCTACCGACCGATCGTCGCCAAGGGCGGAAGGGTCGTCGGTGCCACATTCGTGGGGGTGGATGTTTCCAGCGAATTCGAAGCCTTGAAAAAAGCGATCAAGGCGGTGCGGATAGGAGAAACCGGCTACTTCTACGTCCTCAACGCGACCCCCGGCAAGGATTTCGGCACCCTGCTCGTCCATCCGGCCAAGGAAGGACAGAATATCGTCGGCGCCAAGGACGATAGCGGCCGTGAATTTATTCGCGAAATTCTCGAGCGCAAGTCAGGACGCATCGTCTACCCGTGGTTAAACAGCGAACTCGGCGAGCGCCAGGCCCGGCTGAAGATCGCCATTTTTGAAAGCGTCGCTGACGGTCAATGGGTGCTTGCGGGGGGCACTTACGTCGACGAGTTCAACGGGTTGGCGGCAAGGACGCGCATCCTGGTCACAGGTGTCGGCGCCGTGATGATGCTGGCAATCCTTGCGGCAATCTATTTCCTGGTGCGCCGCCTGATCATCATTCCCCTTCGCCAGTCGGCGATTCCAACCTTTCAGGCGCTGTCCAGCGGGGACTACACCACCGCCATTGCCGTCGGAGCAAATGACGAAATCGGGCGCTTGATGCAGGGCCTGGAAACCATGCAGAACCGCCTCGGCTTTGAGGTCGCGGATGCTCGGAGGACCGGGGATGAAATGTCCCGGGTAAAGATTGGCCTCGATAACGTGGCCACCAACGTCATGATCGCCGATGCGGGTAACCACATCATTTACATGAACAAGGCCATCCACGAGATGTTCGCGCTGGCCGAAAGTGACATTCGCAAGGATCTGCCCCAATTCTCGCGGGCCGACCTGATGGGCGCGAACATCGACATCTTCCACAAGAATCCCGCCCACCAGCGCGGCCTGCTGGCTTCGCTTTCGGGTACCCATCGGGCGTCCATCAAGGTCGGCGGGCGCACCTTTGCCCTCACCGTTACCCCGGTGATCAACGACCGCGGCCAGCGGCTGGGGTCGGCGGTCGAGTGGGTGGACCGCACCGCTGAAGTCGCAGTGGAGGAGGAAGTGGCGGGCATCGTCTCGGGAGCCGCCAACGGCGATTTCAGCCGGCGCATCGCGGCGACCGGCAAGACCGGCTTTTTCCTGACCCTGGCCAACGATCTCAATCGCCTGCTGGAAACCAGCCAGCGCGGCCTCGACGACGTGGTCAAGGTGCTCGGCGCCATGGCCGAGGGCGACCTCACCCAGACGATCGCCGCCGAGTATTCGGGCACCTTCGGGCAGTTGAAGGACGATGCCAACCAGACGGTCAGCCGGCTGCAGGACATCGTGGGCCAGATCAAGGGGGCGACGGAGGCGATCAACACGGCGGCGAAGGAGATTGCCTCGGGCAATCAGGATTTGTCGAGCCGGACGGAGGAACAGGCATCGAGTCTGGAAGAGACGGCGTCGAGCATGGAGCAACTGACCAGCACGGTGAAGCAGAACGCGGACAATGCGCGGCAGGCGAACGAACTGGCGGGGACGGCGCAGGAAGTGGCGGTGCGGGGCGGGGAAGTGGTGGGCCAGGTGGTGCAGACCATGAGCTCGATCCACCAGGCGAGCGCCAAGATCGCGGACATTATCGGAGTGATCGACGGGATCGCCTTCCAGACCAACATCCTGGCACTCAACGCGGCGGTGGAAGCGGCGCGGGCGGGAGAACAGGGCCGCGGTTTCGCGGTGGTGGCGACGGAAGTGCGCAACCTGGCGCAGCGCAGCGCGGCGGCGGCGAAGGAGATCAAGGGACTGATCTCGGACTCGGTGGAGCGGGTGGAAGCGGGCAACAAGCAGGTCGAACAGGCGGGGCGGACGATGGAGGAGGTGGTGGACGCCATCCGTCGGGTGGCGAAGATCATGGCGGACATTTCGTCGGCGAGCCGGGAACAGAGTTCGGGGATCGAGCAGGTCAGTCTGGCGGTGAGCCAGATGGACGAAGTGACGCAGCAGAACGCGGCGCTGGTGGAAGAAGCGGCGGCGGCGGCGGAAAGCCTGGAGGAACAGGCGCACGCCCTGAGCTCCGCGGTGGCGGTCTTCCGCACCGGCAGCGAGGGGACGCCCCGGCGCTTGCGCGGCGCGGCGCCCGCGCAACTGCCGGCAGGCGACAAAGTCGGTGGACGCAAGAGCGCCAAGGCGCTGCCCACCTCGCTGGACGACGAATGGGAAGAATTCTGACCGCCCGGTCAGGGAATGAATAGGGAGACAGCGTCATGAATGCCCTCACCGGAAAGCTCGCCAACAAATTTTTCGCCCTCGGGCTGCTCGCCGCGGTCGCCGTTGCGGTCCCCACGGTGACGCTCCTCAAGGGGTTCGACGAGCGCATCACGGTTGCTGAACTGGAGCGATCCGGGGTCGCCGTGCATCGCGAGATGCGCCTGGTGCTCCAGGACATCCAGCGACATCGGGGATCGACGACTTCGCTGCTGGCCGGCAAGGAGCAGTTCCGGGAGCGGGCGGACAAGGCCCGTGCGGGAGCCGATAGCGCGCTGCAGAAGGTCGATGCGGCGCTTGCCGTGCACGGCAAGGATCTGGGAAAGATCGACAGCTGGGACAAATTCCGTTCCGACTGGCAAACCCTGCGCAGCGGCTACGCCAGCCTCGATCCGCAGACCAACACCAAGAAACATAGCGAGTTGATCGCGTCGCTCCTCGACGCCATGGCGGCGGTCGCCGATCGATCCGGGTTGGTTCTCGACCCCGACCTCGACAGTTTCTACGCCATGCTGATGAGCATCATCGAACTGCCTCCCGCCACCGAGCGCATGGGGCAGAGCCGGGCGCTCGGCTCTCTGGTCCTGACGGAAAAGGTCCTGGGCCAGGAACGCCGCGACCTGCTCATCGGCGCCCTGGCCGAAATGCGCCTGCGCGAGCGGGCGATTCTGAACGCCGGTGGCAAGGTCATCGAAGCCAATCCGGAGGCGGCAACCCATCTCAAGCCCCTGTTCGAGGAGGCCCGGAGCGGGATTGCGCTCTTTGTCACCAATGTCGAGCAGAACATCCTGCGGGCTGAGGCCCTCAGCTACGACCCGACCCGCTATTTCGACGAGACGACGCGGGCGATCGACACGTCGTTCAAGCTTTACGACGACGGGACGAATTCCCTCGACACCATGCTCCTGGCAAGGATCGCCGGGATCGGCGCGACGCGGCTGTGGATTCTCGGTGGCGCCCTGGCGCTTATCGGACTGGCCGGCGCGATCGGCTTTGTCATTCTGCGCCGGGTGAACCGCGGAATCGTGCAAGCCTCCGCGGCCCTTGATCAGATTGCCGGCGGACGCCTGGACGTTCCGCTGCGTGCCGAGAGCCGCGACGAAGTCGGGCATCTGATCGGGCGCCTCGACGAAATGCAGAAGCAACTGCGGGATCGCCTCGAAACCGATGCGCGGGCCAACAACGAGAACCTGCGCATCAAGGTCGCCCTCGACGTCACCTCGAACAACGTCATGGTTGCCGATCCGGACGGCAAGATCATCTATTGCAACACCGCGGTGATCGAAATGATGCGCCAGGCAGAAGCCGACGTGCGGCGCGACCTGCCCAATTTCCGCGCCGACGGCATCCTGGGGTCGAACATCGACAGCTACCACAAGAATCCGGCTCATCAGCGCAACATGCTTGCCGGTCTGCGGGAGAGCTACCGGACCGAGTTGGTCATCGGTGGCCGCCATTTCGCCTTGGTTGCCGCGCCGATTGCCAATGCCCGCGGTGAGCGCCTGGGGACTGTCGTCGAATGGCGCGACCGCACCGCCGAAGTCAAGCTCGAAAGCGAGGTCTCCGGAATCATCGAGGCCGCGGTGGCGGGCGATTTCAGCCAGCGTCTGGATGCCGGCAAGATGGCCGGCTTCTTCCGCAAATTGTCCACCGGCATCAACGACCTCCTCGACGCCAACAATCGCGCCCTGGGTGACGTGGCGGCCATGTTGAACCGCCTGTCCGAGGGGGACCTGAGCCAGCGGATCGAGACCGACTATCGCGGAATGCTCGGCCAGTTGAAGAACGACGCCAACGCGACGGTGGACAACCTCCAGGACATCGTGGGCCAGATCAAGGGGGCGACGGAGGCGATCAACACGGCGGCGAAGGAGATTGCCTCGGGCAATCAGGATTTGTCGAGCCGGACGGAGGAGCAGGCATCGAGTCTGGAAGAGACGGCGTCGAGCATGGAGCAACTGACCAGCACGGTGAAGCAGAACGCGGACAACGCGCGGCAAGCCAACGAACTGGCCGGATCCGCGCAGGAAGTGGCGGTGCGGGGCGGGGCGGTGGTGGGACAAGTGGTCCAGACCATGAGCGCCATCCACCAATCGAGCGCCAAGATTGCGGACATCATCGGGGTGATCGACGGCATAGCCTTCCAGACCAATATTCTGGCCCTGAACGCGGCAGTGGAAGCTGCACGGGCAGGGGAGCAGGGCCGGGGTTTTGCCGTGGTGGCGACGGAAGTGAGAAACCTGGCCCAGCGGAGCGCCGGGGCGGCGAAGGAGATCAAGGGCTTGATCTCGGATTCCGTGGAAAGGGTGGAAGCCGGCAACAAGCAGGTGGAGCAGGCGGGCCGGACCATGGAAGAAGTGGTGGGAGCCATCGAGCGGGTGGCGAAGATCATGGCGGATATTTCCTCGGCCAGCCGGGAACAGAGTTCGGGCATCGAGCAGGTCAGTCTGGCGGTGAGCCAGATGGACGAAGTGACGCAGCAGAACGCGGCCTTGGTGGAAGAAGCCGCTGCGGCGGCCGAAAGCCTGGAGGAGCAGGCCCATGCGCTCGCTTCCGCCGTGGCCGTCTTCCGTACGGGTAGCGAGTCTGTGCCGCAGCAGAGCAGGCGTCTGACACCCGAGCGCGCTCCCCAGACCCGTCCCAGACCCGCCCTGCAACACAGCGAAGCGGTCCGGGTTCCGAAACCCGCTGCGAAGCTGCCGGTCTCTGGACCGGACGACGAATGGGAAGAGTTCTGACCATGTCCCTTGGTGATAGCCGCCCCGGAAATCCCTCTCCCTTGCGGCAGCCCCCGCTGCGCGAGGGGGGGGCACGGGAATTCAGTTTTTCCTCGACCGATTTCGAGCGGGTCCGGAAGCTGATCTATGCCCACGCCGGCATCTCGCTCTCTCCCGTCAAGCAGGACATGGTGTATTCCCGGCTGGCGCGGCGGCTGCGGGCTACGGGCAAGAACAGCTTTGCCGAGTACCTAGACGCCCTGGAAAAGAACGGCGGCGACGAGTGGGAGCGTTTCGTCAATTCGCTGACGACCAACCTGACCTCTTTTTTCCGCGAGCCGCACCATTTCCCCATCTTCGCCGATCACCTCAAGCGGCTGGGGACGCGGCGGCCTATCCGGGTCTGGTGTTCCGCCTCGTCCACCGGGGAAGAGCCCTACTCCATCGCCATCACCGTTCTGGAGACCTTCGGCAGCGACGTGACCCATGTCTCGATATTCGCTTCCGATCTGGATACCAATGTTCTCGCCGCGGCCCAGAAAGGGGTCTATCCCATCGAGCGGGTCGAAAAACTGGAACCGGAGCGCCTGCGCCGTTTCTTCCTCAAGGGGACGGGGGCCCAGGAGGGCATGGTCGCCGTGCGGCCTGAATTGAAGCGCCTGATCCAGTTTCAACGCATCAACCTGCTGGAGCCCAATTGGCCGGTGCGGGGGCCTCTGGATGTCATCTTCTGCCGCAACGTGATGATTTACTTCGACAAACCGACTCAGTACAAAATCCTGTCCCGCTTCGAACCCATGATGGAAAACGATGGCCTCATGTTCGCCGGGCATTCCGAGAGCTTCCTCCACGCGGCGGACCTGTTCCGCTCCCTGGGCAAGACCGTCTACGCGCCGACCCGCAGCCAGCGCGGGCGCTGAGGATCGCCGTGAGCACGCACGCCTTCGACGAGCATCTGGCGACCAATCGCTACTTCGACCGGCATTTCGAGGCCCAGGCGGCCAAGATTCTGCCGGGGGAGTATTTCGTCACCACCCAGGACATGCTGCTGGTGACGGTCCTGGGCTCCTGCGTTGCGGCCTGCATCCGCGATGTCGATTCCGGGGTGGGGGGCATGAATCACTTCATGCTTCCCGATGAAGGCGGACGTGAAGTGCTGAGCACCTCGGCCCGCTACGGCACCTATGCCATGGAAGTGCTCATCAATCACCTCTTGAAACTAGGAGCGCGCCGCAACCGTCTGGAAGCCAAGGTCTTCGGGGGCGGAGCCGTCATGGAGAGCCTTTCGAGCAGTAACGTCGGGGTCAGGAACGCCGAATTCGTGCTCAAGTTCTTGAATACGGAAAAGGTGCCCGTCGTCGCCAAGGACCTGCTCGATTCCTATCCCCGCAAGGTGTATTACTTCCCCAAGAGCGGCCGCGTCCTGGTCAAGAAGCTGCACCGGGTGCACAACGACACCCTCTTCAGCCGCGAGCGCGAATACAAGGCGCGGCTCACCACGGCCAAGGTGGAAGGCGATGTCGAACTCTTCGTCTAAGGCGGCGATGACCGTCGGAATGCGCAAGAACCCATGAACTCCAGGATACGCGTCCTCGTCGTCGACGACTCCGCCCTGATGCGAGGGCTACTGACCGAAATGATCGGTGCCTTCCCCGACCTCGAAGTCGTCGGGGCCGCCCCCGACGCCCAGGCAGCGCGGGAGATGATCAAGGCCCTCAACCCGGACGTGCTGACCCTGGACGTTCAAATGCCCGGCATGGACGGCCTGGTCTTCCTCGAACGTCTGATGCGTTTGCGCCCCATGCCGGTGGTCATGGTCTCCGCCTATACCGAGGCGGGTTCCGACACCACCCTGCGCGCCCTGGAACTCGGTGCCGTCGATTTCATCGGCAAACCTCGTTCCGACGCCGGGCAAACCATGGACGAATACGCCGAGGATCTGGCCGAAAAGCTACGCGCCGCACGGGGGGCGCGGCTGCGTACCTTGCCGCCACCGGTTGCGGCGGCGCCCGTTCGGCCAAGCGGTCCCGTCAATCGAGGAGGCATCATCAACAAGATCATCTTCGTCGGAGCCTCGACGGGGGGTACCGAAGCCATCAAGCACTTTCTTTCCGGCGTGCCGGCGGACTGCCCGCCCATCCTCATCGTCCAGCATATGCCCGAGTCGTTTACCGCGTCTTTCGCCAAGCGCCTCGACAGTCTTTCCGCGCCGCGGGTCATCGAGTCCGCAGGCAACGAGCGGGTAGAGCCCGGCACGGTCTATATCGCTCCCGGTCACTCGCATCTGCGTATCCGCCGCGGGGCGTCGGGGTTCACGACCGAGTTGCTGTCCACGCCGCCGGTAAATCGTCACCGGCCGTCCGTGGACGTGCTCTTCGATTCGGCGGCCGAGGTGCTTGGGCGGCAAGCGGTGGCGACCATCCTTACCGGCATGGGAAAGGATGGTGCACAGGGGCTTCTCCGCCTGCGCCAGGCGGGTGCCCGCACTTTCGGTCAGGATGAAGCCAGTTGTGTGGTGTACGGCATGCCGCGGGAGGCCTTCCTGGTCGGCGCCGTCGAGGAACAGTGCGGTCTGGCCGATATGGCGCGCAAAGTCCTTGCTGCGGCGGGGCGTTGAAGGGCAGGGGCTCCCGCAAGCCCCGCGAGGCGTATTACACTAGGGCACCATTGGCGTTTTCGGGCGCCAGACATAAAGAAGAGGAGACATCATGCAGGCTAGCGTCACCAAGGAGGGAGGCAAAGCTGTCATCAAGCTTTCCGGCCGTTTCGATTTCAATACCCACCGCGATTTTCGTGCCGCCTACGAGGGCCTGGTGGGCGATGCCGCGGTCCGCGAAGTGGGCGTGGATTTTTCCGGCGTCGATTACCTGGACAGTTCGGCTCTGGGCATGCTGCTCATGCTGCGGGACAAGGTGACCGGGGCGGGCAAGGACGTCCTGCTGGTCAACGTCAGTGGCAATGTGAAGCAGGTGCTCGATATTGCCAATTTCGGCAAATTGTTCCGCATCTCCTAAAGGAATGCCGGCTGATGGTCGATAAGCCCTTCGGGGGCAAAGTCCGCGACTGATGCGGATTTGCGGCGATTGGCCGGGATGGAATCAGGTTTTACCTTGCAATGAAACTGTGTATGCTTGAATTACCGTTGCCGGAAGAGGCTTGCCGCGGGTTCGGCGTGTCGGGAAGAGGGGTGTGGAATGTCTGATCTGCTCAAGAACATCGACGCGAGAACCAAGCTTGCGGGGACCAACAAGCTCGAAATCCTGCTTTTCTTCCTGGGCGAGGATCAGCGCACCGGTCGCCGCGAAACCTACGGTATCAACGTCTTCAAGGTGCGCGAAGTGATGCGTACTCCGCCCATTACGGCGGCCCCCGACATGCCCTCGTCGGTTGAAGGCATGGTCAGCCTGCGGGGCGTTCTCGTTCCGGTCATTGATCTGGCCAGGTATTCCGGAATCACCGCGACCACACCCCGGGACATCATGATCGTCACCGAATATGCTGGGCACACCCAGGGGTTTCTGGTCGAGGGCGTCGATACCATCCTGCGCCTGGATTGGAGCAAGATGCGGGTGCCCCCCGAAATGCTCACCGCCCAGACCGGCGGTCTCGTCACCGCGGTGACCGAGCTCGACGACGGACGCCTGGTCATGATGATGGATGTCGAACGCATCCTCTCCGAAACAACCTCCTACGATGACGAGCTCATGTACCGCAGCGTGGTCCAGGTGAATCGGCCGGAGGCCACGGTTTTCTACTGCGACGATTCCAGTGTGGCGCGCAAGCAGATTGAACGTACCCTGGCTGTAATGGGGGTCAAATCGGTTTCCGCCATCAACGGGCGGCAAATGTGGGACGAACTGGAGAAAATGGCTGCTTACGCCCAATCCATAGGCAAGCCCGCCGCTGAGCTCATCAGCCTCGTCCTTACCGATATCGAAATGCCGGAAATGGATGGCTACATCCTCACCAAGCGCATGAAGTCCGACCCGCGCTTTGCCGGCATCCCCGTCATCATGCATTCCTCTCTTTCCGGCATGTCGAACCAGAAACTCGGCCAGTCGGTGGGGGTGGATGAATACGTGCCCAAGTTCGAGCCCCAGCGTCTGTCCGAGACGCTTTCTCGCCGCCTGATGGGCTCGGTTCCGGCCAAGGCCGCTTGACGCCGAAGGGAAGCCTCCATGGAAATGGTCGAAAACAAGAATCTGCTGGACAGCGTCGATGCCCGTACCCGGCTTGCCGGGTCCAACAAGATGGAAATCCTGCTCTTCTCCCTGGGCACCCGGGAGACTTTCGGGATCAACGTCTTCAAGGTGCGCGAGGTGGGGCGTACTCCCCACATCACCAAAACCCCCAATATGCCAAGGGGTGTCGAGGGGCTCATCTCGCTGCGCGGCAACGTTATTCCGGTGCTCTCCCTGGCACCTTTCCTTCAACTGGAGGGGCGTCCGCCCGGCTTGGGCAAGACCATGATGGTGGCCGAGTACTCCAAGCGGACTCTGGGCTTCCTCGTACAGGACGTCGATCGCATCATTCGGGTGGACTGGGAACGGGTCAAGGCTCCCGAGAGCGTGCTCACCGCCAATCAGGGACTGATCACCGCGGTCATCGAGTTGGAGAGCGGCCACCTGGTCTCCATTCTCGACGTCGAGCAGATTCTGGCCAACGCTTTTGGTGAAGCGGTCATCATCGATATTCCCCCGGCCCGGGTCGACGAGGACACCAGCGTTTTCTTCGTGGACGACTCCATCGTGGCACGGCGCAAGATTACCGAGGTGCTGGAAAAACTGGGGGTGCGCCACAAACACGCCACCAACGGTGCCGAAGCCTGGACCCGCCTGCAGGCCATCGCGGCCCACGCCCATCAGACCGGCCGCCGCATGCGGGACGAAGTCAGGCTGGTGCTGGTCGATGCGGAAATGCCCGAAATGGACGGCTATGTCCTGACCAAGAACATCAAGAGCGACCCGCGTTTCGAGGGGGTGCCCATCGTCATGCACTCGTCGCTGTCCTCCGAGGCCAACAGGGCCATGGGCAAGTCCGTCGGCGTGGATGCCTACGTGGCCAAATTTGACGCCGAGGCCCTGGCCGATACCCTGAGACCCCTGCTTGAACGCTGAACCCTGGAGTATTGAATGTCCGCTGATCCCAAAATGAGATTTCTCGTGGTGGATGACTTTTCCACCATGCGCCGCATCGTGCGCAACCTTCTGAAGGAACTGGGCTACACCAACGTCGACGAGGCCGAAGACGGGGCAATCGCCCTACAAAAGCTTCAGGCCGGCGGCTTCGAGTTCGTGGTCACCGACTGGAACATGCCCAACATGGATGGCCTGACCTTGCTGCAGACCATCCGTTCGACTCCTAATCTGAAACACCTCCCTGTGCTGATGATCACGGCCGAGGCCAAGAAGGAAAACATCATCGCAGCAGCTCAGGCGGGAGCCAGTGGCTACATCGTCAAGCCCTTCACCGCTGGCACGCTGTCGGAAAAGCTGAACAAGATTTTTGAAAAGATGGGCCAGGGCTGAAAGGGTCCGACATGACCGCCAATAACGATTCCAACGAACTGGAAGCCCTGTTCGACAGCATCGCTTCCGATTTCCAGCAAGCGGCTCCGGTAGCCGCGCCTGCGCCTGCCCCCACGCCGGCACCGGTGCCTGCCGCCGCAGCTGTGGCAGCCGCTTCAGCCATCGGCGACAACGACGATTTGCAGTCGCTCTTCGACAGCGTGTCCAGCGAATATCACGCCGCCGCGACGCCCGAGCCGGAAGCGGCACCCGAGGCCCCCGCCGAGGGTGGATGGCCCCAGCAGGAGTCGGTGTTCAATCGCGTGGGCCACATGGCGCGGCAGTTGCACGATACCCTGCGGGAACTCGGCTACGAGAAGCTGCTGGAGCAGACTGTGAATGCCAACGTGGATGCCCAGGATCGTCTGGCCTACGTGGCCAACCTGACCGAGCAGGCCGCCTGTCGCGTGCTTAACGCCACCGATGTCGCCGGCCCCCTCGTGGATGAAATCGAGAACGGTGCCCGGGACTTGGGCGCCCGCTGGGACAAGGTCTTCGCCAACCAGTTGGGGGTCGAGGAATTCAAGGTGCTGGCTGCCGAGACGCGGGCCTTCCTGAACCAGAAGGTGCCGGAGAAGACCAAGGCGACCCACGCCCAGTTGACCGAAATCATGATGGCCCAGGATTTCCAAGATCTCACGGGGCAAGTCATCAAGAAGATCGTCAATCTGTCCCAGGTACTCGAACAGAGCATGATGGGCCTGCTGATCGAAGTGGTGCCCGAGCAGAAACGTACGGAAGAAGTAAACAGCCTGATGAACGGCCCGGTGATCTCCGCCGAAGGGCGTACCGACGTCGTCGTCGACCAGGGGCAGGTGGACGACCTGCTCGACAGTCTCGGATTCTGAGGAGAGGGCCATGAGCGACTTTGGCGGCATGGAGGATCTGCTGCAGGATTTCCTGCAGGAAGCCCACGACCTGTTGTCCGACGTGGATAACAAGCTCGTCGATCTGGAACGCATGCCCGACGATCGCGGGCTGTTGAACGACATCTTCCGCGGCTTCCACACCATCAAGGGGGGAGCCGGGTTCCTGAACGCCACTGAGTTGGTCACGCTCTGCCATCTCACCGAGAATCTTTTCGACCGCTTGCGCAACGCCGAGCTTCACCTCAGCCCGGAGCTGATGGATACCATCATGGCGGCGACCAAGGGGGTGCGGGAGATGTTCGGCGAGCTTTCCCAGGCGGTCCAGCCCCAAGCCGCCGACCCGGAAGTCCTCGCGGCGCTTCATGCCGCTCTGGGCGAAGGGGCGGCAGGGCATGCGCCAACTGCGGCGCCTCCGCCCCCGGCGGCTGCGCCGGCAGCCCCCGCCGCCGCTGCACCGGCCGCCGCGGGGGGGCCGGACTGGAACGCTCTGCATGCCGCTGCGGCTGGCCAACCCGGCACCGCACCGGCGGCCCCGGGGCCGGCCTCGGCGCCAGCCGCTGCAGCGGCAGAAATGATCGTCCAGCCTGCCGGAACACCGGCACCCGCGGCAGCGTCCGCCGCAGCGCCTTCGCCCTATGGCCGGCGTTCGACGGACAAGCCGGGTGCCAGCTCCGTCGGCCGCCGCACCGAAGAGCGTGCCCGGGAAAACACCATTCGGGTCGATACGGCCCGCCTCGACCAGGTACTCAACCTCTCCGGCGAAATCGGGCTGACCAAGAACCGTCTCACCAGCCTGCGGGCCGACATCCTGGCCGGCAAGAGTGATTCCGAAACCCTGCACGCCCTCGATCAGGCCGTGAGCCAGCTCGATCTCCTGGTCTCGGACCTGCAGAACTCGGTCATGAAGACCCGCATGCAGCCCATTGGCCGCCTGTTCCAGAAATATCCCCGCATCGCCCGGGATCTGGCACGGCAACTGGGCAAGGACGTCGAACTCGTGTTGGCGGGGGAGGAGACCGAGGTCGACAAGACCATGATCGAGGATTTGGCCGATCCCCTCATTCACCTGATCCGCAACGCCGTCGATCACGGCGTCGAAATTCCTCCGGAGCGCAAGGCGGCCGGCAAGCCGGAGAAGAGTCTGGTGCGACTGGAGGCTCGCCAGGAGGGCGACCACATCGTCCTCATCATTGCCGACGACGGCAAGGGCATGAGCGCTGAGCGCATCCGCGCCAAGGCCGTGGAAAAGGGGCTGATCTCGGAAGAGGAAGCCAATACCCTCGACGAACGCCAGAGTCTCAATCTCATCTTCCTGCCCGGTTTTTCGACCAAGACCCAGATTTCCGACGTCTCGGGACGCGGGGTCGGCATGGACGTGGTCAAGACCAATATCCAGAAGCTCAACGGCTCCATTGACATTCGCTCCGAGCCGGGCAAGGGATCAGTTTTCGTCATTTCCCTGCCGCTGACGCTGGCCATCCTGCCGGTGCTGCTGGTGCTCCTCGGGGACCAGCCATTCGCATTGCCGCTGTCCCTGGTGCGCGAAATCCTGCCCATCGAGTACGACAAGATTCAGGAAGTGGGCGGCAAGGAAACCCTGGTGGTGCGTGGCGAGGTTCTGCCCGTCATCTCCCTGGCACGCCTATTGGGCTGGCCCCTGGATCGCCACCCCGAGTACGGGGTCTTCATGCAGACTGCGGAGCGCAGCTTCATTCTAGGAGTCGACAGCTTTGCAGGGCGAGACGACGCGGTCATCAAGTCCCTGGAAGACTTCCGTCCGCGGGGCGTGGCCGGCGTCACCACCCTGTCCAATGGCCAGATCGTCCTCATCCTGGATATGAAGGAATTGCTCAGTGACCTCGGGCAGCATCCGGACGTCGACCGTGGCATGAGGGCCCTGCAATTGGCTTGATTCACCTTTGAGGTCAACGGCTTAACGGGGGCTTCGGCCCCCGTTCTCATTTAGGGGTTTACCGTCCTGTCATGGACTTACCGGTGGCATCCTCGAAACCAATTAAAAAATAACGGCTACCTATTTAATTTTCTTGAATTTTTCCTATAATAGCCGCAAGCAACCTGCGAAGCGGCCATGGCGGAAGAGAGCGACCTCGACAGAACAGAAGCGCCCACGGGCAGGCGACTCGAGCAAGCCCGCGAGCAGGGTCAGGTCCCCCATTCCCGCGAACTCGGCACCTTTCTGACCCTCATCGTTTCCGCATCAGCCCTTTGGCTGGCCGGCGGCTGGTTCGCCCAAGGCGCCCTGGCGCTCACCCGCAAGGGGCTTGCGCTCGACTCCGGCAGCCTGAAGGAGCCCGGTCAGATGCTGGTGCGTTTTGCCGATATTGGCGGCGATGCCGTGCTGCTCATGGCGCCGCTCCTCGCCCTCCTGGTCCTGGCCGCACTCCTTCCTCCCTTCTTTCTCAATGCCTGGGTTTTTGCGCCCAAGGCACTGGCCCCGGACCTGAAGCGGCTCAATCCCCTCACCGGTTTCGGCCGTATGTTCTCGTGGCACAGTCTGGCCGAACTGACCAAGGCCATCCTGAAGGCGCTCCTGGTGGGAGGGGTCGCGGCACTGCTGCTGTGGCATACCCAGGATGAAATCTTCGGTCTGGTGGGGGAGCCCATCGAGCAGGGCGTGGGGCATGCCGGCCACCTCGTTGTTTTTTCCTTCCTGGTTCTGGTTGGCATTCTGGCCCTGGTGGTCGTGGCCGACGTGCCCTTCCAACTCTGGCAATACTTCGATCGCCTGAAGATGACCCGCGACGAGGTGCGCCAGGAAATGAAGGAAATGCTTGGCGACCCCCAGGTCAAGGGGCGTATCCGCAGCCTCCAGATGCAGGCGGCCCGCAAGCGCATGATGGCGGCGGTTCCCAAGGCCGACGTGGTGGTGACCAACCCTACCCACTATGCCGTGGCCCTGGCCTACCAGGAAGGCATGGCGGCCCCCCGGGTGGTCGCCAAGGGCACGGGCGAAATCGCCCGGCGCATGCGCGAGATCGCTGCGGCCCACGCCGTCCCCTTGCTCGAAGCGCCCCCCTTGGCCCGGGCCTTGTACAAGCATGTGAATCTGGATGCCGAAATCCCCGGCAAGCTCTACGCGGCGGTGGCTGAAGTGCTCGCCTACGTCTACCAACTCTCCCAGTGGAAGGTGCGCGGTGGACAGATTCCCGTGCCTCCCCAGGATTTGCCCGTTCCCGCTGAACTCGTGCCGGAGGCCAACTAAATGGCCAGTGCAACCCTGAGCGTGCAGAACCTGCTGGGCCGATTCAACCTCACCCAGCTTGCCGCGCCGGTGCTCGTTCTGCTCATCCTGGCGATGATGGTCCTGCCCCTGCCGGCCTTCCTGCTGGACGTGCTGTTCACCTTCAATATCGCCCTGTCGGTCCTGGTGCTCCTGGTGGCCGTCAACACGCGCAAGACCCTGGATTTTTCGGTCTTTCCCACCGTGCTGCTGGTGACGACCTTGCTTCGCCTGTCCCTCAACGTTGCCTCCACGCGCATCGTCATGCTCGAGGGCCACACCGGCCCCGATGCGGCCGGCAAGGTCATCGAAGCCTTTGGTCACTTCCTGGTGGGCGGCAATTTCGCGGTCGGGATCATCGTCTTCTTCATCCTGGTGGTCATCAACTTCGTCGTGATCACCAAGGGCGCCGGGCGGGTGGCGGAGGTTTCGGCCCGCTTCACCCTGGACGCCATGCCGGGCAAGCAGATGGCCATCGACGCAGACCTCAACGCCGGGCTCATCGGTGAGGAGGAGGCCCGCCGCCGGCGCACCGACATTGCGCGGGAGGCCGAATTCTTCGGTTCCATGGACGGTGCTTCCAAGTTCGTGCGGGGTGACGCCATCGCGGGCATCGTCATCATGCTCATCAACGTCGTCGGCGGGCTGATCGTCGGCGTCTTCCAGCACAACATGGAAGTGGCCCTCGCGGCGCGCAACTATACCCTGCTGACCATCGGCGATGGTTTGGTGGCCCAGGTTCCCGGGCTCATCATTTCCATCGCGGCCGGCATGGTGGTGACTCGGGTGTCGGACGACAGGGACGTGGGCCAACAGTTCCTCGGGCAAATGTTCCGCAATTGGCGAGTCATGGCCCTCACGGCCGGTATCGTCGGCTTGCTGGGACTCATCCCGGGCATGCCCAACATGGTCTTCCTCCTCATGGCCGCTGTCCTGGGCTGGGCCACCTGGAAGATGATGGATGCCGAGGCCAAGGCCACCCCCGCGCCAGTGGCCGTCGCCCCGGCACCGGCACCCGAGGTACAGGAAGCCAGTTGGGCCGACGTCGCCCCCCTCGACGTACTCGGTCTGGAAGTGGGTTACCGCCTTATACCCCTGGTGGACAAGGCCCAGGATGGCGAACTGCTGCGACGCATCCGGGGCATTCGCAAGAAATTTGCCCAGGAAGTCGGCTTCTTGGTGTCGCCGGTCCATATCCGCGACAACCTGGAACTCAAGCCCAACGCCTACCGCATCCTCCTGAAGGGCGTCGAAGTGGGCCGGGGCGAGGCCTTTCCCGGACAGTATCTGGCCATCAACCCCGGAAGGGTTGCCGGGACGGTCCCCGGAACCGCCACCACCGATCCCGCCTTCGGTCTTCCCGCCGTGTGGATCAACGCCGGCGAGCGGGAGCAGGCCCAGGCCCTGGGTTACACCGTGGTCGATTCCTCCACCGTGGTCGCCACCCATCTCAATCACCTGATCCTCACCCACGCCGCGGAGCTTCTGGGTCGCCAGGAAGTGCAGCAACTGCTCGATCACCTGGGCAAGGAGATGCCCAAACTGGTCGACGATCTAGTCCCCAAGATCCTTCCCCTGGGCGTCCTGCAGAAGGTTCTGCAAAACCTGCTGGAAGAGGGCGTGCATATCCGCGACGTGCGTTCCATTATCGAGACCCTGGCCGATGCGGCGCCCCGTACCCAGAACGCCGACGATTTGACGGTCCAGGTGCGCACGGCTCTCGGTCGCGCCATTGTCCAGCAACTCTTCCCGGGGACCGGGGAAGTGCAGGTCATGACCCTGGACCCGGCCCTGGAGCGGCTCCTCGCCCAGGCAGTGGCGGGCGGTGGCGACAACGCCAGCTTCGAGCCGGGGCTGGCCGATACCCTGGTGCGGGAGACGATGCAGTCGGCCCGCCGCCAGGAGGAACTGGGGCTGGCCGCCGTCCTCATCGTCCCCGCCAGCCTGCGCCTGCTGTTGTCGCGTTTCCTGCGCCGCTCGGTGCCGCAGCTCAAGGTTCTGGCCCATAACGAAATTCCCGAAACCCGCATCATCAAGGTGACCTCGATCATCGGAGGCAGAGCATGAACGTCAGAAAATTCATCGCCGCCAACGCCCGCGAAGCGTTGAAAAAAGTGAAGGAGACCCTCGGCAACGACGCCATCATCCTCTCCAACCGGAGCATTCCAGGGGGCGTCGAGATCATGGCCGTGGCCTCCCGAGACATGGCGATGATCGTGCCCGCCGTCGGCAGTGACCGTCCTGCCGTCGAGCGGCCCCCGCTCCAGGAGGGCGAGGACTATCGCGTCAGCCTGAGCAGCGCGCCCCGGCCAGCCCCGGTCCGCGCCCCGGCTCCCGCTGCCGAGCCGGCGCCGGTGCGCGAGCCCGCGCTGACCATGCCGGTAGTCAATGCCGGCATCCCAAGGAGCGGTGCCCTGCGCCAGTTCGAGACCCCGCGGCCGGCCATGGCACCGGTGCCGGAAGCGCCCCGGGCGCCCGAACCCCGGCGGGAGGCGGAAGTCGTCCCGGCCGAGGTCATGGACGAAATCCGTTCCCTGCGGCGCATCGTCGAACAACATCTGGCGGGCTTCACCTGGAACGAGACATCCCGCTCGGCGCCCGCTAAGGCCGAGGCGTTGCGCCAACTGCTCGACGCGGGCTTCTCTCCCCAGTTTGCCCGCGACGTGCTCACCGGCCTACCCGCCGACTTCGACGCCGGCCAGGCCATGGCCTGGGTCAAGGGCGCCGCCGACCGCAGCCTGATTACCGTGGGGAGTGAAGACGACATCGTGGACCGTGGCGGCGTGTATGCCCTGGTCGGCCCCACCGGGGTCGGCAAGACCACCACCACCGCCAAGCTCGCTGCTCGCTGCGTCATGCGGCACGGCCCCAACAAGGTGGCCCTGGTGACCACCGATGGCTACCGTATCGGCGCCCACGAGCAATTGCGCATCTACGGCCGCATCCTCGGCGTTTCGGTTCATTTGGTGAAGGATGCCTCCGAACTCGCCCAGACCCTGGCCGAACTCGCCCACAAGCACATGGTGCTCATCGACACCATGGGCATGAGCCAGAAGGACCGCCTCGTCCCCGAATTGACCGGAATGCTGGCCGGATGCCGAGTGCAGCGCCTGCTTCTCCTGTCCTCCACCTCCCGTGGCGACACCCTGGACGACGTGGTGCGCGCTTACCAGGGAGAGGGGCTGGCGGGTTGCATCCTGACCAAGGTCGACGAGGCGGCCAGTCTGGCCACCGCGCTCGACGTCATCATGCGGCATCGCCTGCGCCTTCTGTACGTTTCCAATGGCCAGCGGGTTCCCGAAGACATCCATCTGCCCAATCGCACCTATCTCCTGCACCGTGCCTTCAAGGATATCCCCGCCGAATCACCCCATCGTCTGGCGGGCAGCGAACCGGCCATGCTCATGGCCAGCGCCGGCCTTTCTGCGGCGGGGGGTGCCCGTGGCTGATTTCCGCAGCGACCAGGCTGCCGGCCTGCGGCGGCTTTTCGGTGGCGGGCATTTGCAGGTGGTGAGCTTTGCCGCCGGTTGCTCCGGGGTGGGTAAGACCGCTGCAGTTGCCAATCTGGGCGTCGCTCTGGCCCGCCAGGGGCGTGAGGTACTGCTCATCGACGAAGCCTCGGGCGGCGACGATCTGGCTGCTGCGTTCGGCCTGCTCGCCCCCTGGGATCTCCTGCACGTCGTGCAGAGGGAGTGCAGCCTGGAGCAGGTCCTCGTGCGTCCGCAGCCCGGCCTGCACATTCTTCCTGCCTCCCGGGCGGCCCAGAAACTGGGCGCCCTCAATGGCACCCAGCAGAACATCCTCCTGGAGGCCGTGGCGGGGCTGGCCCGCCCCATCGACGTTATCCTGATCGACGCCGGTGTCGGCCACCGCCAGGGGTTCTCGCCCCTGGGCCTGATCGCCCAGGAAACGGTCTTCGTCCTCTCCGGCAACAGCGCCTCGATCACCGAAGCCTATACCGCCATCAAAAAGCTCAGTCAGGTCCACGGGCGGAGGAACTTCCGCATCCTGATCAACAAAGTGCGTTGCGAAGCCGATGCCCGGGCCATTTTCGATAATATGGCCCACGTCGCCGCGCAGCGCGGCATCGCCCGCCTGGAGTACGTCGCTTCGGTGCCGCTGGACGAGGCCATGCGCCAGACTGGCCAACTCTGTCGCCCGGTGGTTTCCGCGGCTCCCGAGTCGGTTGCCGCCGAAGCCTTCCGGGACATCGCGGCTGCCATGGCCGACTGGGCACGGCAGGAGGCCGAGGCGGGCGGTGTCGAACACTTCATGCAGCAACTGCTACACTTGAGCCAACGCATCCCGACCACCCATCCCCGAATCTGATGTACACCGCTGCTGGTCAGCCGGAGAGGGAACAGCTGGTTCAGCGCTTCGTTCCGCTGGTGAAGCGCATCGCCTATCACCTGATGGCGCGGCTCCCCTCCAACGTCCTCTTTGACGATCTCGTCCAGAACGGCATGATCGGGCTTCTGGACGCCATAGGCCGCTTCGAGGAGGGCTTCGGTGCGCAGTTCGATACCTACGCCACCCAGCGCATCCGGGGCGCCATGCTCGACGGCCTGCGTGAAAACGACTGGCTGCCCCGCCACATCCGGCGCGAACTGCGGCGCATCGAAAGCACCATCCACGCCCTAGAGCAAGCCCAGGGCCGTGCGCCCTCGGAACGGGAACTGGCCGATTCCCTCGGCATGAGCCTTGCCGATTACCAGAAGACCCTGCTCGACGCCCGGGGCCATCAGCTCGTCTATTTCGAAGACTTCGCCGGCGAAGGCGAC
>SSTB01000004.1 GCA_009469665.1 Azonexaceae bacterium
CGGGTTGGCCAGCACGATGATGTCGGCATTGACGGTCAGCTCGTTGCCCTTCCAGCCCAGTTCCTCGGCCTTGGGTGCAAACTTCTCGTTTTTGTCGTTGTAGTACTGAATGCGGCCGTCACCGTTCTTGTCTTCGAACTTGAGCAGGCCTGTCTTTTCCCAGCGCTTCATCCAGTCCGGACGCTTTTCGTACTCCAGTGTTGCATCCGGCGCATAGATGTCCTTGTTCGCGTTCAGGGCGCCGGAATTGACCGTGCCGATGAGGTTGAACTTGGCCATTGCCGCTACGGCGGGCGCTGTTGTGTACAGAATGGCAATGAACACCAGTGCCCAGCCAGCCGACGAACGTGCAGCAGCCACCGACGGCACCGTAAAGAAGCGCATGATGACGTGCGGCAGACCGGCGGTACCGATCATCAGTGACATGGTGTAGACGAACATGTTCAGCGTGCTGCCGGCGGTGGTCGTCGTGTACTTGCCAAAGCCCAGTTCGGTGACGACCTGGTCCAGTTTGGTAAGCAGCGATATGTCCTGGCCCGACAGGTTGGAACCCAGACCCAGTTGCGGGATCGGCACACCGGTCAGCGTCAGCGAGATGAAGATGGCCGGAATTACGTAGGCGAAAATCAGCACGATGTACTGCGCTACCTGCGTGTAGGTAATGCCCTTCATGCCACCGAACACCGCGTAGGCAAAGACGATTGCCATACCGACGTAAATGCCGGTTTCAGACGACACACCCAGGAAGCGCGAGAACGCGACACCCACGCCGGTCATCTGCCCGATGATGTAGGTGAGCGACGCAACCAGCAGGCACAGCACCGCCACCGTCGATGCCGACTTCGAGTAGAAGCGGTCGCCGATGAACTGCGGCACGGTGAACTTGCCGAACTTGCGCAGGTAGGGTGCCAGCAGGCAGGCGAGCAACACATAACCGCCCGTCCAACCCATCAGGAACAAGCCGCCGCCGTAGCCCATGTTGGAAATGAGGCCCGCCATCGAGATGAACGATGCGGCCGACATCCAGTCTGCGGCTGTTGCCATGCCGTTCATCACTGGTGGCACGCCGCCGCCCGCAGCATAGAACTCGCTGGTCGAGCCTGCGCGCGCCCAAACGGCAATACCGATGTACAGCGCGAAGGTCAGACCGACGACAAGGTAAATCCAGGTTTGCAGATCCATGTCGTCCCCCTCAGTCTTCGTGAACGTCGAATTCGCGATCGATGTCGCCCATCTTCTTGGCGTACCAGAAGATCAGTGCGACAAAGACGTAAATCGACCCTTGCTGCGCAAAAAAGAACCCGAGCGGGTAACCGCCCAGCGAGATGCTGTTCAGTGCGTCTGCAAACAGAATGCCGGCGCCGAACGACACCACAAACCAAATGATCAGAACTTTGGTCAAGAGGCCCAATGTGGCCTTCCAGTACCCAGCGCCGTCATGATTCATATCGTCTCCTCCTTGATGTAATGAATCGCTTGTGACAAGCAAAATCAACGGGTATGGGCGAGCCGCTTCCCCGTCTTGAACCCGATCCTAGGTGCCGGGACTTACAGTCAGCTTACGTTGTCTGACAACGTGGAAAGTCTCTTTCAGGGTGCGTGCTACACTCGCGGCGCGTTGCGCTGAAAGAAAACCAGCCCGGCGAACTGGGCGAAATCACTTGTGCTGCGGGGCTTTGCGACGGAGGGGGCATGCGAATACTGCTGGCCGAAGACGACCGGATCATTGCCGACGGATTGGTTGAGGCGCTCAAGCGCTCGGGCTATGCAGTTGATCATGTGCTGACCGGCACTGATGCCGACAGCGCCCTGACAACCCACGAATTCGATCTGGTCATTCTCGATCTGGGTTTGCCCCGGCTGTCAGGGCTCGATGTCCTCAAGCGCCTGCGCTCACGCAAAGACCCGTTGCCGGTGCTGATCCTGACCGCGCAGGACGGCGTCGACGCGCGCGTTGCCGGGCTTGATGCCGGCGCCGACGACTATCTGACCAAGCCCTTTGCGCTCCCCGAACTTGAAGCGCGCATTCGCGCGCTGGTGCGTCGTGGCACCGGCAACCCGGCCGGTCTGGCCGTGGGTGCGCTGACCTTCAGCCAGACCGAGCGCGTGGCACGCCTCGATGGCCAACTGGTCGATCTCTCGGCACGCGAAGTCGCCTTGCTGGAGGTCCTGCTCATGCGCGCGGGCCGGGTCGTCAGCAAAGATCAACTGGTCGAGCAGTTATGCGGCTGGGACGAAGAAGTCAGCGCCAATGCCATTGAGGTCTATGTTCACCGGCTGCGAAAAAAGCTGGAACCGGGCGGTGTGCGCATCACCACACTACGGGGATTAGGGTACTGCCTGCAAAAACCGGCCGATGGCCAAGTGGCGGGCGCCTGACGGTTTCGGGAGGCGCGCATCGAAAACCCGCTGAACCCGCCGGGGTATGAGCCGGCGCCGAATTCCCTGTTTGGCGAAATTCTCGACTGGATGCTCGCGCCGCTGCTGTTGCTGTGGCCGATTTCGATTGCGGTCACCAATCTCGTGTCGCATTCGATTGCCGATCAACCGTATGACGACAACCTGGGCGAAGCGCTGACGCAACTGGTGCGCCATGTCAAAGCCACGGGTGCGGGCGA
>SSTB01000059.1 GCA_009469665.1 Azonexaceae bacterium
CAGGAGCTTGGAATTCGGCAGTCTGCCACCCGAGAGTCACCCTGAAAACCCAAGCGGGAATGACTGGAAGGAAGGCCACTCACTGCGCCAATAAGCAAAAAGACCCGAATAATCAGGCCTTTTTTTGGAATCTTGTGGTGGACCGAAGGAGGATCGAACTCCCGACCTCTGCATTGCGAACGCAGCGCTCTCCCAGCTGAGCTATCGGCCCGTAGGGGGCGGATTTTATCCTTGCCCGGAACCCCTTGGCAAACTCACTCCCGACCCGCGCCGGCAGCGGCCCGGCGCAGACGGTCGGCCACCGCCGCCCAAGCCGGATCGTCGGGGATTGCTTCGACGGCGATGAGATCGACGCCGGCGTGGTCCATGTCGCGCAGGGCGGCGTAGAGATCGTGGGCATAGCCTACGGGGTCGGCGGGCAGCATGAGCCAGGCGTGGGGCATGCCGGCCTGGGGCGGCTGGCTGTGGCAGAGGGCGGCGCAGCGGCCGCCGCGGTGGCGATGGACGTTGAGGAAATCCAGCAGGCGCTCGCCCACCACCAAGCGCATGGGCGTCACCGGAGCATAGTGGGCCTCCAGGGAGCCGGAAACCCGGGGTGCGCCAGGGGCGGTCTCGATGGCCGGCAGGAAGCCGAGCACCGCCTCGATATGACTAGGGCTGATGTGACCGGGTCGCAGGATCACCGGCTCGGCTCGGGAGCAGTCGACGATGGTGGATTCGATACCCACGGTGCACGATCCGCCATCGAGGACGAGGGGCACCCGCTCTCCCAGTTCTTCCGCCACGTGGGCAGCGGTGGTGGGGCTGATGCGCCCGAAACGGTTGGCCGAAGGCGCGGCGATGCCCCCGGCGGTGCCGGCGGCGGCGAAGTTGCGCAGGAGTTGCAGGGCCACCGGATGACCGGGCACCCGCAGGCCGACGGTGGACTGGCCGCCGGTGACGGCATCGGGCACCCAGGCCTGTTTCTTGAGAATGAGGGTCAGTGGCCCGGGCCAGAAGGCTTCCATCAATTCCCAGGCAGCGTCGGGCACCGCTTGGGCCCAGCGTTCGACCCAGTCGTGACCGGCCACGTGGACGATGAGGGGATGGTCGGCGGGGCGTCCCTTGGCGGCGAAGATATTGGCCACCGCCGACCCGTTGCTGGCATCGGCCCCCAGGCCGTAGACGGTCTCGGTGGGGAAGGCCACCAGCTCGCCCGCCCGCAGCAACGCCACGGCGCGGGCGTAGTCCGCCGCCGTCGGAGTCATTCGTCCCGGATGCCGATGGCGGCGCGGGCGGCCATGGCCGCGGCCTGGACCTGGATGGGGTCGTCGCCTATGACGGTGAAGTGACCCATCTTGCGTCCCGGACGCGCGTGATGCTTGCCGTAGAGGTGGAGTTTCAGGTTGGGCACGGCAGTGAGTTGGGCCCAATCCGGCTCCCGGTAGTGGTCACCGTCGAACCACAGGTCGCCCAGCAGATTCACCATCACCGCCACCGAGTGAGCGCGGGCTTCTCCCAGGGGCAAACCGCACAGCGCCCGTACCTGCTGCTCGAACTGGTCGGTGACACAGGCGTCCAGGGTGTAATGACCGCTGTTGTGGGGCCGCGGCGCCATCTCGTTGACGTAGAGCTGGCCGCGGCTGACGAAGAACTCGACGCCCATGGTACCGATGTAGCCGAGCTGCTCGGCGATGCGGGCGGCGATGTCCTCGGCGTCGCTACGCACGCAGCCGGCGGCCCGGGCGGGGACGATGGAAACGTCGAGGATGCCCCGCATGTGGCTGTTCTCGCCGGTGGGGAAACACTGCACCGCACCGCTTTCGTCCCGGGCGAGCACCACGGAAACTTCGTAGTCGAGGCTTAGTTTCTGCTCCAGGACGCAATGCTCGCCCTTAAAGGCGGAAAAGGCGATGAGCGCTTCCTCGCGGCTATTCACCACCGCCTGACCCTTGCCGTCGTAGCCGAAGCGGGCCACCTTGAGGATGCCGGGGAAGAGATGGGCGCCGGCCTCCCGCAGGTCGTCTTCGCTTGCGATAGCGGCAAAGGGGCCATGGGGGAAGCCATTGACCTGAAGGAAGGTCTTTTCGTGGATGCGGTTCTGGCACACGGCGACGGCCGCCGCCGAGGGACGCACCGACACGAACTTGGCGAGGTATTCGAGGGTTTGGGCCGGCACGTTCTCGAATTCGGTGGTGATGGCGGCACACCCTTCAGCCAGGGTGTCGAGGGCGGCGAAGTCCGTATAGGCCGCCTGCAGATGGCGATCGGCGATCTGCCCGGCTGGACTGTTGGCATCCGGGTCGAGCACCCAGACCTTGTAACCCATCTCGTGGGCGGCGGCGACGAAAAAACGGCCCAGTTGGCCGCCGCCGAGCATGCCGAGGGTGGCGGGAGGGAGGACGATTCCGGTACGCATGGGAAGTTGATCGCGAGGCGGGAGGAAGGAAGCGGCGAGACAGTACTTTGGTGCGGCTGGACGCTGACGACGGGGCCTACGAAGCAAGAACCTCGCGGGCGCGCCGGAATCAGACTTCAGGAAGCTTCATGGCCAGCACCTTCTCGCTCTGATTCTGGCGGAAGGCGGCCAACTTGGCGGCCAGTTCGGCATCTTCGTTGGCCAGCATGGCGACGGCGAAGAGGGCCGCATTGGCGGCGCCGGCCTCGCCGATGGCGAAGGTGGCGACGGGAATGCCCTTGGGCATCTGCACGATGGAAAGCAGCGAATCCTGGCCGGACAGGGCCTTGGATTGCACCGGCACGCCCAGCACCGGCACCGTGGTCTTGGCCGCCAGCATGCCCGGCAGGTGGGCGGCGCCGCCGGCGCCGGCGATGATGGCTTTCAGGCCCCGCTCGCCGGCCATGGCGGCGTAGTCGAAAAGCAGGTCCGGCGTGCGGTGGGCGGAAACAACCCGCGCCTCGAAGTGCACGCCGAAGTCCTTGAGGATGACGGCCGCCGCCTGCATGGTGGGCCAGTCGGAATCGGAGCCCATGACGACGCCGACGAGGGGGTGCTTGGCTGCGTTCATTCAGATACCTGCCTTTCGCTCGGCGGCCTCGATGGTGTTGGCCAGCAGCATGGTGATGGTCATGGGTCCGACGCCGCCCGGGACCGGGGTGATCTGGCCTGCGACTTCCTGGCAGCCGGCGAAATCGACGTCGCCGCAGAGCTTGCCGTCCGGGAGGCGGTTGATGCCGACGTCGATGACCACTGCGCCGGGCTTGACCATGTCGGCGGTGACGAACTTCGGCTTGCCCACGGCGGCGACCAGGATGTCGGCGCGGCGGGTGTGGAACTTGAGGTCGCGAGTGCGGGAGTTGCAGACGGTGACGGTGGCGCCGGCGTTGATCAAGAGAAGCGCCATGGGCTTGCCGACGATGTTGGAGCGGCCGATGACCACGGCCTCCTTGCCGGTGAGATCGACGCCGCCCTTTTCGAACATCTTCATGACGCCGTAGGGCGTGCAGGGGATAAAGCGGGGGTTGCCCTGGGCCAGGGCGCCGACGTTCTCGGCGTGAAAGCCGTCCACGTCCTTCTCGGCGGCGATGGCTTCAAGCACTTTCTCTTCGTCGAAGTGCCTGGGCAGGGGCAGTTGCACCAGGATGCCGTGGATGGCCGGGTCGGCATTGAGAGCGGCGATCTTGCCCAGCACCACCCGCTGGTCGACGCTGGTGTCGTAGGTGATTTTCTCGGAATGCATGCCGATGGCCTGGCAGGCATTGACCTTGTTGCGCACGTAAACCTGGGAAGCGGGGTCTTCCCCCACCAGGATGACCACCAGGCCGGGGCGCTGTCCCCTGGCCGCCAGCGCCTCGACCCGCGCCTTGAAGCTCTGGCGCAGTTCCTGGGCCAGGGCGTTGCCGTCGATGATGTGTGCCGTCATGGGCGCTCCATGCAAAAAACAAAAGGGGAAAGGCACGGGCCTTTCCCTTTGAATTGACGGAATTTTACCAGAATCAGCCGCCTGCGCCGCCCGGCGGCCCACTGCGCACAAAGCGCGCCATCTCGGCGAGCAGGTCGGCCACCCGAATCGGCTTGGCGACGTAGCCGTCCATGCCGGCATCCAGACAGCGTAGACGATCCTCGTCCAGGGCATTGGCGGTCATGGCGATGATGGGGATACGGACCGCCCCGCCTTCCTCCTGGCGCAGGCGCCGGGTGGCTTCCAGTCCATCCAGCACGGGCATCATCATGTCCATAAGGATCTGATCGAATTCCCCGGCACGCCACAACTGCAGCCCTTCCTCCCCGTTGTTGGCGACGGTGACGATGCAGCCCCGCGGTTCGAGCAGTTTGACCGCCAGCTTCTGATTGACCAGGTTGTCTTCCACCAGAAGGATGCGCAGTCCACGGGGTAGGTCGGCAGGCCCGGTACGCTGCGGCTCTGGACGACCGGAGGGGGCGCAAAAGCGGGTCCGCGCAGTGAAGGAGAACTCGGAGCCGACGCCGGTCTCGCTGGTCAACCAGATCTCGCCCCCCCACATCTCCACCAAACGGCGACAGATCGAAAGTCCCAGCCCCGTGCCCCCGAAGCGACGGGTGATACTGCCGTCGGCCTGGGAAAAGGCGTCGAAGATGGTTCCCCATTTCTCGCGGGGGATGCCGATGCCGGTATCCCTCACCCGGAACACCAGTTCCCCCTCGCCGGAAGGGAAGCTGCCACGGACTTCCACCGCCACCGTAATGCCGCCGCGCTCGGTGAATTTGAGGGCATTGCCGACAAGGTTGAGAATCACCTGACGCAGGCGCAGGGGATCGAGCACCACGCTGTGAGGCAGGTCTGCCCCCAGAACGAGCTCCAGCTTCAATTTCCGCTCCCGGGCGCGGCCCTCCATGATGCGACAGGTCTCGCGCAGCATGGGTTCGAGCGCGAAGGTTTCCGGTTGCAGGCTCATGCGCCCGGCGTCGATCTTGGAAAAGTCGAGGAGCTCGTTGATAACGTCGAGCAGGTGCAGGGAAGAATGCTTGACGGTGACCAGATGGTCCGTTTGCTCGGCATCGAGCTTCGTTTCCAACAGCAGTTCGGTCATGCCCAGAATTCCATTCAGGGGAGTCCTGATCTCGTGACTCATGTTGGCTAGAAACTCGCCCTTGATGGCATTGGCGCTTTCCGCCGCCGCCCGGGCCGCCGCCAGGTCGGACATCAAGGATTCGATCCGGTCGGCCATCTGGTTGAAAGCCTTCGCAGTGGCGGCGATTTCGGCCGCCCCTTCCAGCCGTGCCCGGTTGGACATGGCACCGCGCCCGAACTGTTCCACCACCCCGGCGAGACGCTCGAGCGGTTGCAGGTTGCGGCGCAGGACCACGGTGAGCAGGGGCAGAAATGCCAACATGGAGACAAAGGCACCGATCAGAGCGAGGACCGCGATTCCAGCCAGATCCTCGGCCGCAGCCGCCACCGAGGGGTAGACCAGGAGCCGTCCGTAACCGACCCCTCCCACGACAATTTCCGCTGCTTCAGGCTGTAGCGGCTGGAAGAGAAAAGCCAGGAAAGGTTGCCGCGGGCCCGCGGTACGATCCTGGACCTCCAGGACTGCGGCGCCCGTCTCCGGGTGGATCAGGATCAGGCGATCGACGGCGCGGTGCTCGACCACCTGCTCAAGGGTTTGCCGGGCGGTTTCCAGGTCACCGACCACCAGGGTCTGCTCAAGGATGGGCCGCAGGGCCGTCGCCACCGAGCGCGCTGCGTCGTCCGCGGCGCGGCGGGCCCGGTCGGCCTGGGCCCACATCTGCGCCGCCATCCCCACCACGGTAAGCAGGGCGAACCCGGCCGCCACCAGAATCAGGATGTGGCGAACCAGCCCCGGGGGGTTCAACCTTTCAGGCATCGCTCAATTTCCCAGGGCGCGATAGGCGCGGCGCACGCCGTCATAGTCCTTCTCGTTGGCCGGGAAGAAGCCGGGAAACTGGTTCGCCTCCAGCAGAGGCAAGGCTTTCGGGTCCGTGCTCATGCCGACGAGCGCCGCCTGGATGCGGTCGAGTTGCTCTGGCGTGAGGCGGGGATGGGCGAGAACCGCGAGATCGGGATAGGGTTCCGAGGTATAGATTTCCCGATAACGCAGACCGGTACGGGCGGCATACTGGGTAAGGAAGCGGGAATTGACCGCGGCCGCCTCCACTTGACCCGAAGCGAGTTGGGCCAGCGCTCCCTCCTGATTGCCAGCCAGCACTTCCTTTTCGGCGATTCCTGCCCGGCGGAGGGCGGCCTTGGGCACGGCGTAAGCGACGAAGGCATTCTGCGAGGGATAGGCGATGCGCAGACCGCTCAAGTCCTTCAAACGGGTGAACCGACTGCCCCCCAGCACGGCGATGACACCGAAGATCGGCGCGTTGCCCCAGCGGGCGATCACCTTGTAAGTCCCGTCGTATTCGGGGCGGAAATTGTGGTTGGTGAAGACCAGATCGAATTCGCCCTTGGCCATCATGGCGTTGGTCGCCTGGACATTGGGCCCCATGCGCAACTGGAAACGGTAGCCGGTCACGCCCCCCAGATAGGCAAAGATGGGATTCCAGCGCTCCGCGGTCAATTGTGGGCTCTGTTGATTGAGGATACCGAACACGAGGGCTTGATCCTGGGCGCGAACGCTACAAGTCAGCATGAAAAAAGTGAGCAGCACCACACCGCAGAGTCTCACCATGGCAATCTCCTGAAAGTTCGCAACTCCTGACCAGGCCTCCGAGCCCTCCTCGACCGGAACGCCTTCCCCCGAAGCAAGCCGCGCTACCGCGTCAATGCCGCCCCCAGGCTCCACTACCCTAGTTTGAGGCCCACACCGCTCCACGACAGGGCTTCACCCGCCATTCTAGCCCCGTGCCCCGCTAAGCGATCGCTTCCTCAAACCCATCGGCCTCATTATCATGCCGCCTACTGCAGCGGGCACCAGACCTGCCCAGCGAAGGAGGAGGTCAATCCATGCCCACACGTAAAGCGCAGGCCTTGTCTCGTGAACACGCGTTCGCGATCAATCTCATGCAGCATCTGGTCGTCCCGACCTTCGTCATAGACCGGGACTGTCGCGTCATCATCTGGAATCGAGCCTGCGAGCGCCTGACCGGCATCCCCGCCGCGGAAGTGGTCGGCACCGCGGACCACTGGAAGGGTTTCTACGCCCGCCCCCGTCCCTGCCTGGCCGATTTGCTCGCCCAGGGAAGAATGCACGAACTGGAGGCGCATTACACCCACCACATGATGCCCTCGGACTTCGGCAATGGGGTCAAGGCGGAAAACTGGTGCGTCATGCCCCGCGCCAGCACCCGCCTCTACTTGGCCATCGACGTCGGCCCCATCTACGACGAGGCAGGCGAACTCATCGCGGTGGTCGAAACCCTGCGCGACATGACGGAACAGAAGAACGCCCAAGTGGCTCTCGAGCAATTGGCCACTTGTGACGCTCTCACGGGTATAGCCAACCGGCGCGGCTTCGACGAGAAACTGCACGCCGAGTGGAACCGCGCCTGCCGTCAGGGCGAGCCCCTGTCACTGATCCTGGCCGACGTCGATCAATTCAAGCGGTATAACGATCACTACGGACACCAAGGGGGCGACGCATGCCTCAAGGCCGTGGCCGGAATTTTGCAGCGCCAGATCTACCGGGCGGCCGACCTTCCCGCCCGCTACGGCGGCGAGGAATTCGCCGTCATCCTACCGGGGACAGAACTGGAAGGTGCCGAAGTGGTTGCAGAACGCCTGCGGGCCCAGGTCGAGGGGCTTCATCTGCCCCACGGAACGAGCGAGGTTTCGCCCTGGGTAACCCTCAGCCTGGGTGTCGCATGCTGCATCCCGGGCCGGGACTCGCAACCCGAGCACCTCATCGCCGCCTCGGACCGGCACCTGTATGCGGCGAAGAACGGGGGGCGCAATCGCGTCTGCCCGGCCATGGCCTGAACGGGCAGCCCCATGCCCGCCGCCCACTGCCCATGCTGCCAGCGCAAACCCGGCGCCGGGGGGCTGGCGTGCCCGGAGGGACTCGAACCCCCGACCTGCTGCTTAGAAGGCAGCTGCTCTATCCAGTTGAGCTACGGGCACTCCGGACGACATGGGATCGGCACGGGCCGAAAAAGGATGGTCGGGGCGGCGGGATTCGAACTCGCGACCCTCTGCTCCCAAAGCAGATGCGCTACCAGACTGCGCTACGCCCCGAACGCGGCGCAGTTTACCACCCAGCCGAAACCCGCGCCACAGGCGGGTCGGCCGGCCAATGCCCGTAATAGCTTGCGGGCTTTTCGGCTTTCTGATATTTAATCGCCTTTTTCCTCACCGGACGCGCCTCCAACATGGCTGAAGATCTGCTGCACAAACACTTCCCTCCCTACGAACCCAAGAAGGGCGAGGAATACATGAGCGCCAAGCAACTCGGGCATTTCCGCAAGATCTTGGAAACCCTCAAGAAGGAATTGAGCGAGGATATCGACCGCACGGTGCACACCATGCAGGACGAAGCGACCGTGTTTGCGGACCCCAACGATCGCGCCAGCCAGGAGACCGACATCGCCATCGAATTGCGCAACCGCGACCGCGAACGCAAGCTCATCAAGAAGATCGACGAGACCCTGGGCCGCATCGACGCCGAGGATTATGGCTTCTGCGACAAGTGCGGCGTCGAGATTGGGATCAAGCGCCTTGAAGCGCGTCCGACGGCCACCCTGTGCATCGACTGCAAGACCCTGGAAGAACTTAAAGAAAAACAGATGGCCAAATAATCAAGATAGGGCGAGGGGCAACGGGCAGAGGGATCAACCCTTAGGCCGTCTCCTCGCTCTCTCGCCAAAGAACAAAGGGCGCCGTCGGCGCCCTTTGTTCTTACCTGCTGCTGATTTATTGCTGCTGTTGCTGTTGCTGCTGTTGCTGCTGGGCGCCCCCCTCCGCGGCGGGCGCCGGGGCCTCTTCCATGGCGGCCTTCATGGACAGCTTGACCCTGCCGCGGTCGTCGGTTTCGAGAACCTTGACGCGGACGACCTGGCCTTCCTTGACGTAGTCCTCGACCTTATTGACGCGCTCCTTGGCGATCTGGGAGATGTGCAGCAGGCCGTCCTTGCCGGGCAGCACCTGGACGATGGCGCCGAAGTCGAGAATCTTGAGGACGGTGCCTTCGTAGATCTTGCCGATTTCCACTTCCGCGGTGATGGCGTCGATGCGGGAACGGGCCAGGGCAGCGGCTTCGCCGCTGGTGGCGGCGATGGTGATGGTGCCGTCGTCCTGGATGTCGATGGTGGTGCCGGTCTCTTCGGTCAGCGCCCGGATGACGGCGCCGCCTTTGCCGATCACGTCGCGGATCTTCTCCGGATTGATCTTGAAGGTGTAAAGGCGCGGGGCGTAGGCGGACATCTCTTCGCGCGGGCCGGCAGCGGCTTGCTGCATGAGGCCTAGGATGTGCAGACGGGCTTCCTGGGCTTGGGCCAGGGCGACCTGCATGATTTCCTTGGTGATGCCCTGGATCTTGATGTCCATCTGCAGGGCTGTGATGCCGCCGGTGGTGCCGGCCACCTTGAAGTCCATGTCACCCAGGTGGTCTTCGTCACCCAGGATATCGGTGAGCACGGCGAAGCGGTTGCCTTCCTTGATCAGGCCCATGGCGATGCCCGCCACGTGCGCCTTGAGGGGCACACCGGCATCCAGCAGGGCAAGGCAGCCGCCGCAGACCGAAGCCATGGACGAGGAGCCGTTGGACTCGGTGATCTCGGAGACGACCCGCATGGAGTAGCTGAAATCTTCCGGCTTGGGCAGCACTGCCAGGAGGGCACGCTTGGCCAGGCGCCCGTGGCCGATTTCGCGGCGCTTGGGCGTCCCGACCCGACCGCATTCTCCGGTGGCGTAGGGCGGCATGTTGTAGTGCAGCATGAAGCGGTCGCGGTATTCGCCGGCCAGGGCATCGATGATCTGCTCATCGCGGTTGGTGCCCAGGGTGGCCACGGCCAGCGCCTGGGTTTCGCCCCGGGTAAACAGGGCCGAGCCATGGGTCCGCGGCAGGACGCCGGAACGCATGGTGATCGGGCGCACGGTGCGGGTGTTGCGACCATCGATGCGGGGAGCGCCGGAAAGGATGCGGCCGCGGACGATGGCGGCTTCCAGTTCGAAGAACAGATTGCCGACGGTGTTCTCGTCGGGAGCGCCTTCGCCCTCGCAAAGCGCGGCGACGGCCTCGGCCCGGATATCCTTGACGCGCTGGCTGCGTTCCTGCTTGACGGTAAGGTTGTAGGCTTCCTCCAGCTTGCCCTGGCAAACATCCTTCAGGCGGGCGATGAGGGTCTCGTCCTTGGCGGGCGCCTGCCAGTCCCACTCGGGCTTGCCTGCTTCCTCGACCAACTGGTTGATGGCCTCGATGGCCTTCTGCATCTCGGTGTGACCGAAAACCACGGCGCCGAGCATGACTTCCTCGGACAATTCCTGGGCTTCGGATTCGACCATGAGCACGGCGCTCTCGGTGCCGGCAACTACTAGGTCGAGCTGGCTGTCCTTGAGCTGGCTGAGGGTCGGGCACAGCACGTACTGGCCATCGATGTAACCGACGCGGGCAGCGCCGATGGGGCCGTTGAAGGGCACACCGGAGATGGCCAGGGCGGCGGAAGCACCGAGCAAGGCGGGAATGTCGGAATCGACCTCCGGGTTGAGGGACATCACGGTGGCAACGACCTGCACTTCATTGTAGAAACCGTCCGGAAAAAGCGGACGGATGGGACGGTCGATGAGGCGGGAAGTCAGCGTCTCCTTCTCGGAGGGGCGACCTTCGCGCTTGAAGAAGCCCCCGGGAATGCGGCCGGCGGCGTAAACCTTTTCCTGGTAATCGACGGTCAGGGGGAAGAAATCCTGACCGGGCTTGGCATTTTTGGCAGCAACCACAGTCACCAGCACTACGGTGTCTTCCATGGACACCACAACGGCCCCACCGGCCTGACGAGCAATCTCGCCGGTCTCCAGGGTGACTTGGTGGGCGCCGTAGGCAAAGGTCTTTTTCACGACATTGAACATAGTTTTTTCCTCTCACACTCTCAACACAACATTGACAATCAACAATTTATGAACAACAAACGACGGTACGACAAAAGCAAAAAGCGGCCGGGAGTACCGACCGCTTTCTATGGATTCAACTCTTCATAATTCCGCGCGAAATTTGCGCCGAGACGCGAAGAACAGCCGAAGACAGTGCTTTAGCACGGCAAGCCTGTACTAAGCCTTGTCGAAGGGGCGCAGACGACAAAGTATCGGCGCGAAAGGCGCGTGGAATAACTTATTTGCGCAAGCCGAGGCGGGTAATCAGGGTGCGATAGCGCTCGATATCCTTGCCCTTCAGATAGTCAAGGAGCTTGCGACGCTGGGAGACCAGGCGCAACAGACCACGGCGGGAGTGATGGTCTTTGGTGTGCTCCTTGAAGTGAGGCTGGAGATCGTTGATGCGAGCGGACAGCAGCGCGATCTGAACTTCCGGGGAACCGGTGTCGCCCTTGGACTGGGCGTAGTCGGCCACGATGGCCGCCTTGGTAGCAGTGGTGAATGCCATTTCAAAACCCTCTTTGGTTGAAGCGACGCCGCCCCGGTTTGATAGAGCCAGCGCCCGTTGAAAAATATCCCCGTCGGCAACGGGAAGCGCAGGATTATAGCCGTTCAGGATGCCAATTGCACCAACCTTTTGGGCCACAGCAGTTGCGCAGAGCCCAATTCGCCGACACCGATCAGGCGGCCCTCGGCGTACACGCGAGCCCTGCCCCCTTGCCCCAGGTTCGCCGCCACCGGATTGCCATGGCGAAAGCGCTCCGCCGTCGGACCCTCCAGGTCGATACGTGGCAGGCTCTGCAGCAGGGCATCCACGGGCTGCAAGACGGCTGCACGCCCGGATTCTGCAAGACTTTCGATTGCCGCCAGGGTAAGCGCACGGCCAAGATCAAGGTCGGCCACTGCAGTACGCCGCAGGGCAGTCAGATGAGCCCCACATCCCAGGGCTTCGCCAATGTCGGCGGCCAACACCCGGATATAGGTGCCCTTACTGCAACGGACCCGCAGGGACAGGGCATCTGCGGCATAGGCCAACAACTCCAGGCCGTGGATGGTCACCGGGCGTGCCTCCCGCGCGACCTCTACCCCTTGGCGAGCCAGTTCGTAGAGGGGTCTCCCGCCACGCTTCAGGGCAGAGTACATCGGCGGCACTTGCAGGATGTCGCCGCAAAAGCGCGGCAGCGCGGCCTCGATATCCGCCAGGCTCGTTGCCACCGGCACAGTGGTCATCACCTGCCCTTCGGCGTCACCTGAATCCGTGGTTACGCCGAGTTTGAGGGTCGCCTCGTAGGTCTTGTCGGCAAGCAGGAGGTCCGCCGAAAATTTGGTTGCCTCACCAAAACACAGGGGAAGCAGCCCGGATGCCAGCGGGTCGAGGGTGCCCGTATGCCCCCCCTTGGCGGCGGAGAACAGACGCCGCGCCTTCTGCAGGGCGTCGTTTGAACTCATGCCTACCGGCTTGTCGAGCAGGAGTACGCCATCGACCTGCTGCCAGGTCTTCTTTACCCTGGGCACTTGCATGGAAGATTCAGTCGTCCGGAGTCTGATCGCTCAGGGCATTGGCCTGGTCGATCAGTTGGGACAGACTGGTGCCCCGTTCCACCGAAGTGTCGTGGACGAAGTGCAATTGCGGCAGGGTATGGATGTGAATGCGCTTGCCCAGTTCGCGGCGCAGAAAACCGGAAGCCCGGTCGAGTCCCTGCTGCACCGCCGCCAGATGCTCGCTGTCCAGGGTGGTGAAGAAGACCTTGGCGTGGGCGTAATCGGGTGTCAGCTCGACGGCGGTCAGGCTTACCAGCTTGACGCGCGGATCCTTCAGTTCCATCTGGATGAGGTCGGCCAGATCCCGGCGCACCTGTTCGGCGACGCGGTCGGAACGGGCGAAGGAAGCAGAAGTTTTTTTCACGATCGAACCACCTACTAAAAAAACCGGCGGTCCAGCACGCGACCACCCAAAAGCGAAGCCCAGGCTAGACGCAACCCCCGCAGACAGTACTCACGTACGGCAAGGGGGATGCAACAACGCCTGGGCAAGCCCGCACCCAACCAAAATTACAGCGTTCGGGCGACTTCTTGAATCTCGTAGACCTCCAACTGATCGCCTTCGAGGATGTCGTTATTATTCTTCAACGACAAACCACACTCGAAACTGCTCTTCACTTCCTTCACGTCATCCTTGAAGCGCTTCAGGGAATCCAGCTCGCCATCCCACTGAACCACGTTGTTGCGCAGGAGCCGCACGCGGGAATTGCGCTTGACGATGCCTTCCAGCACGTAGCAACCCGCGATGGCACCAACCTTGGAGATGTGGAAGACCTGGCGGATTTCCACCAAACCCAGGGCCTGCTCGCGCTTTTCCGGGGACAGCATGCCGGACAGGGCAGCTTTGACCTCGTCCACCGCATCATAGATGACGTTGTAGTAGCGGATATCGACGCCGAAGTTTTCGGCCAGCTTGCGCGCCCCGGCGTCTGCCCGGGTGTTGAAGCCGATGATGACGGCACCGGAGGCCTGGGCCAGGTTGACGTCGGACTCGCTGATGCCGCCGACGGCGCCGTGGATGACATTGACCCGCACTTCGGCGGTGGACAGCTTGGAGAGGGCATGCACCAGGGCTTCCTGGGAGCCCTGTACGTCGGCCTTGATGATGAGGGGCAGGCTCTTGACCTCGCCTTCTTCCATCTGCTGGAACATGCTTTCCAGCTTGGCGGCCTGCTGCTTGGCCAGCTTGACGTCGCGGAACTTGCCTTGACGGAAGAGGGCGATTTCGCGCGCCTTCTTTTCGTCCGCCAGCACGATGGCTTCCTCGCCGGCTCCCGGCACGTCGGACAGGCCAAGGATTTCGACGGGGATGGAAGGACCGGCCTCGTTGATCTGCTTGCCATTCTCATCCAGCATGGCGCGGACGCGACCGAAGACTTGGCCAGCCAGCACCACGTCGCCCCGCTTCAGAGTACCGGACTGGACCAGCATGGTGGCCACGGCGCCGCGGCCCTTGTCGAGACGGGCTTCGATGATCAGGCCCTTGGCCGGTGCGTCCTTCTGGGCGGTCAACTCGAGAATTTCTGCCTGCAGCAGAACCTGCTCCAGCAGTTCGTCGATGCCAGTACCCTTCTTGGCGGAAACCGGGCAGAAAGGCGAATCACCGCCGTACTCTTCCGGAATGACGCCTTCGGCCACCAGTTCCTGCTTGACGCGGTCCGGATTGGCATCGGGCTTGTCCATCTTGTTGATGGCCACCACCAGGGGCACGTTGGCCGCCTTGGCATGGTGGATGGCTTCCTTGGTCTGGGGCATGACACCATCGTCGGCCGCCACCACAAGGATGACCAGGTCGGTGGCCTTGGCGCCGCGCGCCCGCATGGCCGTGAAGGCTTCGTGACCCGGAGTATCCAGGAAGGTGATCATGCCGCGCTCGGTCTCCACATGGTAGGCACCGATGTGCTGCGTGATGCCGCCGGCTTCGCCCGCCGCCACCTTGGCACGCCTGATGTAGTCCAGCAGCGAGGTCTTGCCGTGGTCGACGTGACCCATGACCGTCACGACCGGGGCACGCGCCTCCAGGGGGACATCCTTGTGTTCCACATCGGCCACCAAGAAGGCATCGGGATCGTCCAGTTTGGCTGCGACCGCCTTGTGGCCCATTTCCTCGACCACGATCATGGCCGTCTCCTGGTCCAGAACTTGGTTGATGGTGACCATGGAGCCCATCTTCATCATGGTCTTGATGACTTCGGTGGCCTTCACAGCCATCTTGTGGGCAAGGTCGGCCACGGAAATGGTTTCCGGCACATGCACTTCGCGCACCATCGGCTCCGTCGGGGCCTGGAAACCGCCCTGACCATCGTCGGTCTTCTGATGCTTCTTGTGGCCGTGCTTGGCTTCGCGCCAGCCGCCGCCAGCATCGCCTCCGCGGGTCTTGAGGCCGGGCTTCTTCTTGCCATCATCGGCGGCTCGGCCGACACCGGGGCCTTTCTTGCCGGCTTCGGGCTTTTTATGCAGCGTGCCCTTGTCGGCCGGTGGCTCCTGATTCTTGGCCTGCGTGGCGGCCTGCTGTTTGGCGAGTTCCGCCGCCTTGGCCGCCGCTGCGGCCTCTTCGGCCTCCTGCTTCAGGCGTGCGATTTCGACTTCGCGTTCCTGCTTTTCCTTCAGCTCCCTTGCTTGGCGCTCCAGGAGCTCCTGCTGACGCTTTTCTTCACTCTCGCGCTGACGCAGCTCGCCTTCGTCGATCACGGAAGTCTGGGCAACAGCCGCAATGACCGCTTGCTCCTGCACCGGAGCCTCTGCCACCGGCTCGGCGAGGTCACGCTTGACCAGGACACGCTTCTTGCGTACCTCGACCTGGACGGTACGAGCCCGCCCCTGGGCATCGGTCGCCTTGATCTCGCTGGTCTGCTTGCGGGTCAGCGTGATCTTGGTCTTGGTATCGGACTCGCCGTGGGAACGACGCAGGTATTCGAGCAGGCGCGCCTTATCCTGGTCGGCCAGCGAATCGGCACTGCTTTTCAGGTTAACCCCTGCCTTGACGAGTTGCTCCAGGAGCGCCTCGACGGGCATTTTAAGTTCGGTCGCGAATTGCGAAACACTCGTTGCTGCCATGCTGCTCCCCTCCCGCTCACTCGAACCAGTGAGCCCGTGCCTTCAAGATGAGTTCCTTGGCACGCTCGTCGTCGATGCCGGTCATTTCCGTTACTTCGTCCACCGCCAACTCGGCAAGATCGTCGCGGGTCTTCACGCCATTGCCGGCCAGCTTGGCGGCCAAATCGCGAGTCATGCCCTCGAGTCCGAGCAGGTCGTCGCTGACGCCCTCCAACTGCTCTTCGGTCACGATGGCTTCGGTCAGCAACACATTGCGGGAACGCGTGCGCAATTCGTTGACGATTTCTTCGTCCAGCCCCTCGATTTCCAGCATCTCGGCCAGGGGCACATAGGCCACCTCTTCGAGGGTGGAAAAGCCTTCCTCGATGAGCAGATCAGCCAATTCCTCGTCGATGTCCAGCTTTTCCATGAACATGACCCGGGTCACCGCGTACTCGGCCTCGGACTTCTTGGCCGATTCCTCCTGGGTCATCAGGTTGATGCTCCAGCCGGTCAATTCCGAAGCCAGCCGGACATTCTGACCATTGCGGCCGATGGCGATGGCCAGGTTATCTTCGTCCACCACCACGTCCATGGCATGCTTGTCCTCGTCCACCACGATGGAAGACACTTCCGCGGGGGAAAGGGCGCCGATCACGAACTGGGCCGGATCAGCCGACCAGAGGACGATGTCGATATTCTCGCCACCGATCTCGTTGCGCACCGCGGTGACGCGCGAACCCCGCAAGCCGACACAGGTGCCAATGGGATCGACGCGGGGGTCGTTGGACTTCACGGCAATCTTGGCGCGTAGCCCCGGATCCCGGGCGCAGGCCTTCAGTTCCATGAGGCCGTCCGAGATCTCGGGCACTTCAAGTTCGAACAGCTTGATGACAAACTCCGGCGCCGTGCGCGAAAGAATGATCTGGGGGCCGCGGGCACCCCGATCGATGCGTTGCAGATAGGCCTTGACGCGGTCGCCTATACGCAGGTTTTCCTTGGGAATCATCTGGTCCCGCGGAAGCAGGGCCTCGATCTTGCCTGCCTCGACGACAGCATTGCCGCGCTCCATGCGCTTGATGGTGCCGGAGACGACGTGCTCCTTCCTGTCCAGAAAGTCATTGAGGATCTGCTCGCGCTCCGCGTCGCGGATCTTTTGCAGGATAACCTGCTTGGCCGCCTGGGCGCCGATACGACCGAAGTCGATGGGCTCCAGCGCCTCTTCGAGATAATCACCGGACTCGACTTCGGGGTCGTCCTGACGCGCTTCGGAGAGCGGAACCTGGAGGTACTCATTGACGTACTCGTCGTCAGGCACCACGAGCCAGCGACGGAAAGACTCGTACGCCCCGGTGTCGCGGTCAATGGAAACCCGAACCTCGGCCTCGTCGTGGATCCGCTTCTTGGTCGCCGAGGCCAACGCCAATTCGAGGGCACCGAAAACAATGTCCCTTGCGACGTTCTTCTCGCGGGCAAGCGCGTCCACCAACAACAACATTTCACGGCTCATGGGCTACAACCTCCTCGTCCTTCAGTCGAATCGCGGCACTAGACGTGCCTTTTCGATATTGCTCAAATCCAGTTCCACGTCTCCGGCGGCAAGCCTCAGACCGACCTTGCCTTCCTTGTGGCCGAGCAGGCACCCCTGAAAATTTCTCCTGCCTTCGAGGGGAACGCGAATCTTGATCTGGATGTCCTGTCCGGCAAAACGCTCGAAATCGGCAGCCTTCCTGACCACCCGGTCGAGTCCCGGCGAGGAAACCTCCAGCCGGTCGTAATCGACGCTCTCTACTTCGAACAGGCGCGACAACTGATGGGAAACCCGCGCACAGTCGTCGACATCGATTCCACCTTCCTTGGAAGCCTGATCGATGAATACGCGGATGGTCCGCCCCCGGGGTGACAACTCGACATCGACGAGTTCAAATCCCAGGCCGGCCACGGTCTTTTCCAGCAGTTCGTGCAAATTCATGACTACAAATAAAAAATGGGCGAAACGCCCACCCCGAAAATATCCCCGCCAAGAAGGCGGGCGGAACAAAACTTTTGAATTCTAACCATTTTCCAGTTGAAGGACAATGCTTCCCTGCTGTCTGGCGCGGATTCCCCACAGCGGAGCGGGAAACCCGGGGATCATGGCTCGATTCCCTTGTCACAAGGGAAAAGCTATGCCAAGGTTGTGCTCTGTTACCCATGAATCCTAGAACCGGGTCGGAGAGGTGGTGCGGTGCTCAAACTCACACGGCTGTCGTTGATCTATTCCGCCGTGTTGCTGGCCACCCTGGGCGCCAACGGCCTGTTCGCCTTCAAAGTCGTCCAGGCTCAGCAAGGCACCGCGGCAGCACAACTCCACCGGCAGCAGGCGATCGCACTGGTGCTCGACCTGCAACGGGAAGTCGGAAATCTCGCCCGTCTGGTCCGTGCCTTCACCACCACGGGCCAGATTCGCTACCTTTCCTACTACTACGACATCCTGGCCATCCGTAACGGAGAGAAGGCCGCGCCCGATGGATATTGGTCCAGCGCCTACTGGGATGAAGTCGTGGCCGGCAATCTACGCCACAGCATCCCGAAGGACGGCATGCGCAAGTCCTTGCGCGCCCGCATGGACGAACTGGGCTTCGACCAGACCGAATTCGCCGCCTTGGCCGCCGTTATCGAAGCCACCGAGAGCATCAAGGATGTGGAGCAGATCGCCTTTGCCGCAACCCAGGGCCTTTATGATCCCGTGTCGCGCAGCTTCGTCTCGGAAGGGAAACCCCATCTGGAATTTGCCTCCCAGCTCGTGCACAGCCCCAGTTACAACCAGGGACAGGCAAGGCTTTCCCGCGCTGCGGAGCGCCTCGTCCAGATCACCGATCAACGCACCGGACGCGCGACGGAAGCGGCCAACCAGCGCCTGGAACTCTGGATCACTGTGTCCGCCCTCGGTGCCCTGGCCTCGGTCATTCTGGTCATCGTCGGACTGTTCGAGTTCAATCAGCGCCTGGTCCGCCCCGTGCAATCCCTGCGCCGGGCCGCCGGACAATTGGCCAAGGGGCGCTACGACACCCGCACGGCCGTCGACGGCTCGGTGGAGGAACTGCACCTGCTCGGATCCACCATGGACGAAATGGCCAAGTCCATCCAGGCGGACATTCTTCATCGAGAAGAGGCCCAGCACGCTCTGGAGGAAGCGCGCAAACGTGCAGAAGCGGCCACCGAGGCGAAGTCACTTTTCCTGGCCAATATGAGCCATGAGATTCGCACCCCCATGAACGCGGTCCTGGGCATGTCCCATCTGGCGCTCACCACGGAACTCTCGCCGCGCCAGCGGGATTATGTCGAGAAGGTGCACCAGTCCGCCCGGGTCTTGCTCGGCATCATCAACGACATTCTCGACTTCTCCAAGATCGAAGCAGGCAAGATGGAAATCGAGCGCACCCCCTTCATCCTCGACGATGTCGTGGCGGGGTCGCTGAATCTGGTTCGCCAGAAGGCGGAGGAAAAGTCCCTGGAATTGCTCTTCGATCCGGGCAGTCGAGTCTTGACCGACGGCCGCGAACTGATCGGCGATCCCCTTCGCCTGGGCCAGATTCTCACCAATCTGCTTTCCAATGCGGTCAAATTCACCGACAAGGGTCACGTTCGCCTTACGCTCGCCTGCCCCCACGCCGACGAAGCGGAACTCACCCTGGTGCTCCTGGTATCGGACACCGGCATTGGCATGGATGCCGAGCAGACCGGCCGCCTGTTTCAGGAATTCACCCAGGCCGATGGCTCCATCACGCGCAAGTTCGGCGGGACCGGCCTGGGGCTGGCCATCACCAAACGTCTCTGCACCATGATGGGGGGCAGCATCGAGGTACGCAGCCAGCCGGGGCGCGGCAGCGAGTTTGCCGTCACGCTCCGCCTGCCACGGGCAGAACGCCGGCCCCAGGGGGCACCCTCGCCTGAGCTGGGTAGCCTGCGCGCACTCGTTGCCGACGACAGCCCCCTTTCCCGCGAGGTTCTCGGCGGTCTGCTCGAGACCATGGGCGTCGGGGTTTCGGGCGGAGGCTGCCGCAGCCTCGCCACCTCGGGCGAGGAAGCCATTCAACTTCTGAACGAAGCCCAGGCCAGGGGCCGCCCCTTCGATGTCCTGCTCCTGGACTGGGTCATGCCCGGCCTCTCGGGAGACGACGTGCTTAAGCGCCTGGACGATCTGGGCCTGCCGCTGCCCCGGGTCACCGCAGTGGTTTCCGCCTTCGATTCCGATTTGCTGCGCAGCGCGACCAGGCTTCCCCCGAGTTGCCAAGTCATCGCAAAACCCGTCCTGCCTGCGGACATCCGGCGTCTTTTCCAGATCGGGAGCGCTGGGACCCGAGGAGCCGCGCAAACCGATCGCGAAACCCTTGCCGGGCTGCGCATCCTGGTCGTCGAAGACAACGAACTCAACCGGCAATTGGCCACCGATGTCCTGAGCGACTGGGGCATCGAGGTGGAGACGGCAGTCCACGGCGAGGCTGCCTTGGCGACACTCCTCGACAGTCCTGTCGATCGTTTCGACCTGGTACTCCTCGACTTGCAGATGCCCGTGCTCGACGGTTACGAGACGGCGCGGCGACTCCGCGCCCGGCCGGAATTTGCCTCCCTGCCCATCGTCGCCATGTCGGCCCACACCATGGCAGGGGAGGGTGACCGCTGCCTGGCAGCCGGCATGAACGATCACATTGGCAAACCCTTCGAACCCGAGGCCCTGTTTGCCCTGCTGGCACGCATGACCGGCCGCAAAGCCAACGATGCGGTGCGACCGGTACGCGAGGAAAGTGAGGCTCACCCCGGGCTCCCCCGCCTCGCGGCCATCAGTGGTCTAGATACATCCATCGGTCTGCGACGCTCCGCCGGAAGGCAGGAACTCTACCTCAAGGTCCTGCGGCGGTTCTGCCGCGAAGCCCGCTCCCTCGTCGGCGGACTGAGCGCCGGTATGGCCGGCGACCGCTGGGAGGAGCAAGCCCGCCTGGCCCATACGCTGAAGGGCATTGCCGGCACCGTCGGCGCCTTGGACATCGAAGCCCGGGCCCGCAGCATCGAGAACGCCCTGGTCGCCCAAAACCGCCCCCTCGTCGAGACGGAAATACCCGCCCTGGAGCAGGGAATACAGCCCCTGATCGCCGCCATCGAGGCGTGCCTTCCCCCCATCGACAGGCCCTCGGGGACTCCGGCCGCCGCTGGAATCGAGGAACTGCGCACTCTGCTGCGCGGAGGCGACGCCGAGGCCATAGAGTGCTGGA
>SSTB01000060.1 GCA_009469665.1 Azonexaceae bacterium
AGAAGCCCACCGAGATCGCCTCGCGTATCCAGTCGATCATGCCGCCGGACACGGCCGGCGCCTTCTCGGCCTTCGGCTGGGATGCCGTCAATGTCGTAGTGCAGGGCCTGGTCGAGATCGAAGAACGGCCGAACCTGATGAAGCTGACCAAGTACATCGAGGGCGGCATCGAGCCGGTGCTGGAGGGCTCGCTGCGCCGCTTCTACGATCAGACCCTGGGCGTCGGCTGGCGCGAACTGCCCGAGATGAAAAAGCTGCTCAACGAAGCCCAGCGCGGTAACCTGAAGCGACCGTCGGAGGCGGCCAGCGCCGACCTGATGGCCTTCGTCGCCTACTACGAGCACCACATCGCCCAGAACCAGCGCAACAAGGTGATCGATGCCCAGGTGCGAACCTTCCGCCACAATCGCGAGCACTACCAAAAGATCACCGCCAACCTGCTGCCCATCCTGTCTATGCTGACTTCGGGCGACCTGGGCCGCAGCCTCTCTCCCGACCCTTTCGACGCTGGCGACACCCGGCCAATCATGAATTTCGAAAAGATCGAACGCGCCAGTCATGTGCTCTACATGTGCCTCGACTCGCTGCCCGATCCGTCCGTCGCCTCGGCCATCGGCGCCCTCGCACTGGCCGATCAGGCAGCGCGCGCCGGCATGCGCTACAACCTCGGCGGCTACCGGCGCATCGCGCTCTTCGTCGACGAGGTCTCGAACGTCATCAACCAGCCGCTGATCGAGATCCTCAACAAGGGTGCCGAGGGCGGCATCTTCACCACCTGCGCGATGCAGACCCTGGCGGACCTCGCCAAGCGGCTGGGCAGCGAGGACGCGGCGCGCATGGCGCTGGGCAACCTCAACAACCTGATCGCACTGCGCACCAAGGACCGGCCGACCCAGGACTTCGTGGTCGAGACCTTCGGCAAGACGGCGATTCATACGGTGCGGGTAGGCCTGAGCCACGGGTCGGACGCCCACCTCGGCGACTTCTCGTCGAGCTACTCCGCACAACTCACCGAGAGCTTCGAGGAGATGGTGCCGGCTGACGTGCTCGGCAAGCTGCCCAACCTCCAGTACTTCGCCTCGGTGTCGGGCGGTCGGATCATCAAGGGGCGGTTTCCGATCCTGGATCCCGATGCTGCTTCGCCCCGCACCTCAGCAAAGGCGGCTGCATGATCCGTATCGTCGCCGTGCTGTCGTTACTCGCCCTGCTGGTCCTGGTGCTGTACGTGCCGTCGGCCCATCCCCCGGAGCGCTTCCTCGCACAGCTACGCGCCGAGCACGAGGCGGCCACCGCCTACTGGGGCGCCGAGCCCGCCACCCGCATGCTGGATCGGGCGATGAGCATGCAGGATGCGACAGCCCAGGTCACACCGATTCCTGCCGCGAAGGATGCGCCTTCGCCAGCGGGCGTGAACGGCGCGGTGTCCCGGGAGATGTCCTCGGTCAATCAGCGCCTCTTCAACAACACTTACTTCCGCGCCGTGGACGCGCTGCTTCTGCTCGCCAGCTATCGACTCTCCACCCTGCTCGAATGGCTACCGTGGCTGGCCGTATTCGCTTTGGCTTCCGTCGTCGACGGCGGATTGGCGCGGCTCATCAAGGCCAAGGAGTTCCTGCAACATGATCCCGAGATGTTCGCGCTGTACGCCAGTCTGGGGATCGTGATCCTCTGCGCGACGGTCATCGGCTTCGTGCTGCCAGTGATGCTGCATCCGCTGCTGCTGCCGTGCGTTCCACTGGTGGTTGGGGTGCTGGCGGGGCGGGCGCTGGGGTGTTTTCACCGACGTGGATGAGGCATTACCCATTACCCTGCGAAGAGTTCGGTGCGATTCGCCGAAAGACAGGTGCACTGTTATTTCCAACGTCATAGCTACGTCGCTGAATGTCAGCATCACAGTACAAACGCAACCGTCGGGCGATCGGTATCGGTAACAGCACCTCGGCCTTATGTGGAACTCTACGTGATCGGGGCTCTGCATAATCGGCCTAAACTGCCGTTCAGCCTCGGCACGGCGAATGGCTGCTGTAGAGCCTACTACCGCTATACATCTCACTTTCAACGTGAATGGTCGCCCTCACCATGGCGCGACCGGCATGTCCCGCTCCTTATGCGCACAACCGAACTATGGGCCACGTCAACAAGGAGGCAAGCGAAACACGGCACGCTGGCTAGACTTCGGAAACGAGGGTGGCCCGGATCTGCACATAGTGTCGTCAGTGCCCTCAGTTCGAGTTTGCACATCGGGCGCGTAGCGAACTCGGCACGCCGGCTTCACTGCAGCCAGGCACGGTGACGTGACGGGAATGGTTGCCCGCACGGATAACTCGAGTTCGATAAGCGAGCGAGGCTATCCGCAGGCGATTCAATACCTTCGAGGCAAGCGCAGCGCATAGGCAGGGAACGCAGTATGGCCAGAGGCTCCAGCGATGGAATCCGAATCGGGGAGCCGCCAAAGGTAGCTCGACGCACAGTACGAGAGCGCGGCCCAGCCGCGCCGGGCGGTGCCCGCAGCCTTCGGTAGTTCTTGATTGCGAAATGATCTTGCTCGACCTGCAACGCCCCCACTGAGGCGGCTTTTCATGCACGCTAAACTGCAGTACATTTGCAGCCATTATTAATTTAACCTGCGGTACACGGATCGACCTTCCAGCCATGCCACGCGGACGACCAAAGATCAAGACTGCAACAGTAACGTTGCGAGTTGACCCGGAAATTAAAGCGGCGGCCGAGAAAGCTGCGGCACATGATCGCCGGAGTCTTACAAATTTGGTTGAGGTGCTGCTGGTCAACCACTGCAGAAGTTTGAATCTTTATCCATTGACGCCGCCCGCTAAGGAAAAATCCACATGACCAAAATCAAAGAGGAACTACCTCCATCCCTTTCTTTGACCGAGCAAGAGCCGGCACCTCCTTTGGCCGAGATCCGTTTCTATCGATCAAATGAGAAGCCATATGGAGTCTTTAGCAACTTATTCAAACGCGCGATCATATTTGAAGGTGTTGAATTTCCGACGGCGGAGCACGCATATCAAGCTGGAAAAGCTCGCAAACAGGCCGTGCGTGAATGGATACTGAGCGCACCAACACCTTCACTGGTAGCGATGGCTGCTCACGGACTTTATACGTGGGACATCGTTCCAAATTGGTCAAAAATAAAATTCGACCGAATGCGCGAAGTCCTGAGGGCTAAGTACACGCAACACGAGGATCTGCGAACGACGCTTTTGTCTACCGGTGACGCTCGTCTTGTTGAGTCATGTCGTACGGATAACCCGGTCAACAGAACCTGGGGAGAAGTTAATGGTAAGGGACTGAATATGCTTGGGGTGCTGCTGATGGAGATTCGAGCTGAGCTCAGGCAAGCCAAGGACTCAGTCCCTAGCAAGAAGAAAGCGCCAGCTCGCCGAAAAAACGCGCGGCAAGAAGATAATCTCGCAGAAGTAAACTGACGACGCTTCACGACGACAACATGCCGCTCACCCACTACGACAGTGAACTTCAACATCTTGCGCAGACCTACAGTGCCGCCATGGGTGCGGATGTGTCGCGGCTGAAGGCTGCCATTGCGGGCGCCAGCGAATCCAGCGTCATCGGCGTCGGATCAGGGGGCTCCTTCACGGTGGCTTCGCTGCTATGCAACCTCCACGAGGCCTACACCGGACGAGTTTCCCGGCCTTCGACACCGCTGGAAATCATCTGCAATCCTACGCTTGCCGCGTCCAGCCCGGTGTTTCTCATTTCCGCCGAGGGCAAGAATCCCGACATCATTGAAGCGATGCAGCGCGCCCGCAGGCATAGCGCCCGACCGGTGCATGTCGTGACTAATCGAGCCGACTGCCCTTTGATGCACCAAGTCGAACAGCTAACGGATGTCAGCACCCACGTATATGAACTCGCTGAGAAAGATGGGTATCTCGCAACGAACAGTTTGTTGCTCGACGCCGTGTTGTTCGCTCGCGCATACGGTGAGCTCGATCAAACTCAGGATCACCTGCCTGCCCAGTTTTCCGACCTTCGCATTGGCGCGCAAACGATGGAGGATTGGGTAGCAGAAGCGCAAGCATTCGTTGGCGAATGTGTTGCGCGTGGCGCGGTCACTGCGATCTATTCACCGCTGTTGAAGCCCATCGCTGCGGACCTGGAGTCGAAGTTGTCTGAAGCTGCGTTGCTGCACACCCAGCTTGCAGATCTGAGGTCATATGCACATGGCAGACATCTTTGGCTTGCCAACCGGCCCCAAGATTGTGCGGTCCTGGCGCTTACCGAGCCGTCGCTCGGTGAGCTATGGGGAAGCATGAAGGCACTGTTCCCCAGCAATGTGCCAACCCTGACCATGGGCCTCGCCGGCGCTACGCCACGCGATTTGATCGCCGGCCTCGTGGCACAAATGCACCTTGTCTCTGCAATCGCCAAAGGCCTTGGACAAGATCCTGGCCGGCCCGTGGTTCCTCCGTTCGGCCGCGGGCTGTACTACATCAACCTTCAGGACGTTATTCCCGCTCCGGTAGAAGACGTAGACGGCGTAGAGCGATCAAAGTATGACGTGCTTGGTGCAAGATGGCCATCCCGACGCAACCACGGCTCGATGCGCAGGGCCAGGGATGAGTTCATCGGCGCCCTGGAGAAACAGCGCTTTCGTGCCGTCGTATTCGACTACGACGGCACGCTGAGCAGTTCACAGCGAACCGACGGTCCTCCACCTAAGATTGTTCTCGACCATCTGGAACGACTCGTCCGATCGGGAGTGGTCGTCGGAATTGCGTCAGGCCGCGGAGGGTCAATACAGGAGTGCTTGGAGAAGTGCCTACCCAGCGACGTGCTAAAGGGAATTCAGCTCGGACTCTACAACGGCGGATCACTCGCTAATGCCACAGTCATGCCAGTCAAACCCCAGGAGACCAGTGAGTTCCTGAGCCACGTCACACGAATCATTGTCCGCCTGAAAGCGCTCGGAGTGCCAATCCATGAGCACAAGACTACGCACCCTTATCAAGTCAGCGTTCGATTCCGAGAGGGCCTCCCAACAGACAACGTGTGGTTCGTCGTGGCGGACGCACTTCGCCAGGCTGGTCTCGACATGTCGAGCATGGTCAAGAGCAAACATTCTGTTGACATACTGGCTGCAGGTATCACCAAATCGAGGTTAATTGCACACATCATCCAGAACTTCAAGATCGACCCCTATGAGATATTGGCGCTCGGCGACCAAGGGGCCTGGCCTGGAAACGATTCCGCTCTTCTTGAGCATCGGTTCTCACTCAGTGTGGACGTGCCATCGCGCAGGCTCGATCGCGGCTGGAAGCTTGCGCCTTCTCATCGGCGTGATGTGGATGCCTCGCTCTGGTACCTAGAACGCTTCATCGAAGACGGCGTGGGTTCGTTCGCCGTGCGCCTTTCGCCGTCAGTCCAAACGGAGTCGTCTGGCTATGCATGACCATAACGCAGCGCAACTGCTTGCCAAGGTCATGGATTGGCGAGACCTTGATGCTCCTCCGCTTTTTCTGCCAACGTTGCAGTTGCTCGCAGACTATAAATACGACCACTATCAGCGATTTGGGCCGGGGCGTCGTTTTGTCGAGAGCTTGGCACTCTGGCTCGATCAATTCAGTCCTGATGATCGCGAAGCGGCGCTTGAACTAGTGACTCGGAGACTGGTGTACTTTTCAGACGCTGAATTCACCCATCTGGTCAGCACCGCATACCCTGATCTGATTGTTCAAGAGCGCATCCGTCTCGTAGCGGAGGAGCACGACATCTCCGCGCACCTCGTCGGCAAGATTGCACGCCATCCTCGTTTCAACGAGCTTCGACTCAAATCTCTCTATCTGGGGTTGAGCGATGGCGCTCGTACCAACGAACTGCGGCGCGCAAGTGGTGGCGATATCACCAACGAGCAGATATGGCAGGCCTATGAACTGAGTGATGAGAAGGCCGACGACATGCTCAAGGAGTTGAAGTCCTCTCTTACGGATTCCGGATTCAAGCTTGAGCAGCCCCGTTTCAACTTGATTTGGCTGCTTGATGACTTCTCCGGCAGTGGCAACACCTACATCCGGTACGACAGCGAAAAGCGAACCTTCAAGGGAAAGATCAAGAAGATATTCGAACGCCTTCACAGAGGCGATCTTGTGGACCCGTCGCACTACGAAGTTTTCCTTCTCCTCTACACCGCTACCCGTCAGGCCATCGACCACATCGAATACTGGTCTGAACGCTTCACATCCGAAAAGGGCTACAAGCCGCTGCAGGTCCGGGTGCTGTGCCCGATCGAACCGGAGATCTCGCTCAAGCACGAGCCCGATCCAAAGATCAGTGCGCTGCTGGAAAAGACTAATTACTACGACACAAGAGCGACCGACAAGCACATCGAAGTAGGCGGAACACCTGACGCCCGAATGGGCTTCGCTGGCTGCGCGCTGCCCGTCGTGCTGTCACACAACTCCCCGAATAATTCAATCTACATGTTGTGGGGACCAGAGTCATACAGGCCCTTCGGTCTGTTCCCACGCGTCAGTCGGCATCGAGAGTTCTGATGGCCTATCACACCAATCCATTCTTGGAAAGGATGTCGGAACGCACGACATCTGATCTCGAGTTCGTTCGACTGTTCTCGCCAAAGATCCTCGAGAAGCTCGCCGAGGACGCCTTCAAGGGCGGCGTCCATATCTTCAGAAGTGCTCCCGGCGCCGGGAAGACGACGCTTTTGCGCGCCTTCACGCCAACAGCACTACGCGGATTCTGGACGGCGCGCCGATCGCCAGAGTTGGCCGAGTCCTTCCAGAAGTTGGTTTCGCGAGGGGTATTGGAAGATCAGGACCGACCTCAGTTCCTTGGCGTGTTGCTCTCCTGTGCTTCGGGCTATGCAGACCTCCCACCAGGCGCAGATATCAGACAGGAGGGATTGTTCCGTGCGTTGCTTGACTGTCGGGTGGTCCTGAGAACTCTTCGGAGCGTCGGAGCGCTGCTAGGCTTCAGCGCCCCCGAACAGTTCGACTGCATTCGTTTGGAATATTCCGAACAGACGAGCGACCTGAAAGGCATTCCCCGCCTCGCCAGCGCTCGGGAACTCGCTGATTGGGCGGAGCAACACGAGCAACTCGTCTACGCCCAGCTTGATGCGTTCGTTGGGCAAAACACGGCAAACATGCCCTCACACTTTCAGTTCGAAGGAGCGCTATGGCTCCAGGCCGTGCAATTCGTCGTCGATGGCCGGCAAGTTGCATCAAAACGATTGCTGATGATCGACGATCTTCACAAGCTTCGCCGAAAGCAACGAGCGCTGTTGATCGACGAGCTTGCCGTTCAGCGCTCGACCATCCCCATTTGGCTCGCCGAACGATCCGTTGCACTCGGCGATGGTCTGCTCTCGCAAGGTGTCCGGCAAGGCAGAGACATACACGAATACGCTCTGGAAGAAATGTGGAGTGGGCCAAAGGGGCCTTATCAATTTGCAACGTTTGCGCAAAGCATCCTGGATCGCAGGATGTTGATACAGGATGTCGTCGCATCCAACTCGTTCGCCCAATGCTTGCGTGGCGAACTGGTCATTGATGAGATCAGGATAGAGATAGATAGGGGCATCCGGGCTTTTCGCGACGACGTCCAACGACACGAGAGCAACATTCGATACAGCGAGTGGTTGGCCAGGGCAGAACAGCGCAGTGCTGAGGCCAGCATGGAATCCTTGGTGGAACTTTATGTCACTCGCATCCTACTTGCGCGAGACGAGTCGAAACGTCAAATGACCCTTGACATGGCTCTTTCTGCGGAGGAGCTAGATGATCGTGATAACTCACAGGTTCGAGGAGCCGCCGAAATCTTCATGCACGACGAGTTGAAGATTCCGTACTACTTCGGCCTTGATCGACTATGCGTGATGGCGAGCTCCAACGTCGAGGAACTCCTTTCGCTGGCGGCGGCCCTCTATGTCGGCATGCAGAACAAACAGGTTCTACGCAAGCCAGAGCCGACCCTTACCCCAGTCGAGCAAGAGAAACTGCTCAAGGATGCTGCCAAGCGCAAGCGGGAGTTCATCCCCAAGAGTCACACCGAGGGCTTGCGCGCGCAGCGGCTTCTCGACTCCGTGGGAGTTTTCTGCCGCGAGAAGACGTTCGCCCCCAATGCCCCGTATGCACCGGGCGTTACCGGCGTACGTCTTTCGCAGAGCGAGCTGAACAAACTCGGATCGGGGACAAAAGCGCTTGCCGAGAAAAGCGCTCTCCTGATTCGCGTTCTGGCCGAATGTGCTGCGGAGAACCTGCTGTTGGCCAAACCTAGCGCCGCCAGCACATCCCGGGAAAGCGGAACGGTATTCTATCTGAACCGAACGCTCTGTGCACACTACGATCTGCCTCTGCAGCAAGGGGGTTGGCAGGATGTGACTGCGGCCGAGATGATCGATTGGATGGAGCGCGGCCTTGTCCCCAGTCGTCGGCGTCGTCTGGAGATTAGCTAATGATGCTTTGGGATCACTATGTCTTCCGCAGGGGAAATGGCGTCCACGAATTGTGGGATCGGCTTTTCGACCAACGCCCTGTTCGCCTGCTCTACATTGCGGGCCGCGGCTTTGACGTTCGCGCGCAGTCTGTCATGCAGGAGATGGTCAGCAGCCTGCAATCGTCTGGGAGACATATCGAGAGCGCTCAGCTGCTACTGGTCGGCTTTACTGACTATGAGCTCGAAGATGAGATCGCCCAACTCACCGAAGAAAATGCGGCGCGCTTGGAGGCGATCTTTGCACCGCTCGGCGCAGTAAAGAGCATCCCCATTGGCTCATCCTCGAATGTCGAGGATGACATCAGCGCGAGCACTGCACTCGGTTTGGGAATAAGAGCGGTGCTCGAAGAAGTCATCGACCAAACGGATATCGTTCTCGACGTCAGTTCACTGCCGCGGGTTGCCTACTTGGCACTGTTGACCAGTCTGCTCAACAAGCTCGTGCCAGACAAGACAGTCGTAAATGGTGGCGTACATCCTCTGGCGGCAAACGGTGTGAACTTTCAGGTCCTCGTAGCAGAGGACGCCCGATTGGACGGGAATATAAGAGCAGAAGATCCGAGCAATGACCTCGTCCTGATTCCAGGGTTCACAGGTGCAATGCATGCCGAGAGTGTGCGAGATTGGCCACTCGTTTGGTTCCCGATCCTGGGCGAGAACAGAGTGAGTCAGTTGCAAAAGCTGATGGCACTCGCGGAGATTCCCGATTCGGCGGAGATCTGCCCCGTGCTTCCACACCCATCCCTAAATCCACGGCGCGCCGATGATCTGCTAGTGGAGTATGCGACACCGCTATTTGCAAGCCGCAGAACTCCGACCACCAACATCCTGCATGTGCATGAATCCAACCCTTTTGAGGCATATCGCCAACTGCTGAAGGCAATGCAGCGGTACAAGGACAGCATGAAAATCCTCGGCGGATGCCGGATCGTCGTCACCCCACTTGGAAGTAAGCTGGTAACGGTGGGCGCGGGCTTGGCCTGTTTCGAGATGCGGCCAGCTGACCTTAACGCCAAATACGGTGTCGCCATCCCGCATGCCGAACCGAAGAGATACATGGCGTCGGTTAGCGAGCTCAGGGGATCAGAGCCGACGATTTCAGCGTTGCTGCTTACAGGCGAAGCGTATTCCTGATTTCTGTGTAACCTGTCGGTTTCACAAGGATGGAGCCGACAGCGTCGTGCACTGTTGCAAAATGTATAAACCCGCATAGTGCGACATGGCTACGCCGTATGAGCCTTAGAGCGACAGGGAGCTAGCGTAGGTGTGAGCCAGCAGACGCAGATCTCGTTGATCCGAATCCTTGGTCAGCACAAGATGCCGACTTGATTCACTCGACCGCGTTCGTAACAGCGCATGCCCTTGCATCTCAACGTACACGAGGCGTATTTTGGCAACGGGCGCGACGCAGCTGCATAGCCAAGTGACCCGCCCAACAATTCGCTCCTGCCGACGCCGCTACGCGGTACAGCCGCGCTTTGTCGTTGGACGGTCGCTTTGCACCAAGGCGATAACGGCTGCGGGCCGGGTTCTGCCGTTTGACCATAGTGAATGCCGCTGCTCACGCCTTGAATTCGACGAACGGCAGCAGTAAGGGCGCACTTCAGCCGTTCGACCGGCGGGACCTGAACGGCCGTTTCGGCCGATTATGCAGAGCCCCCAATTATGTGGAGCTCCACATAAGGCCGAGGTGCCGTCGCCAGACCCGCCTTGTCAAAGGTCCTCTCGGTGATGGACAGCTGTCAATCCGATCCTATATGTCATGCAACGGAAAATGTTTCTAGCGGCCTATTTCCTCCTGATAGCGAAATCCCCCTCTCAAGTCCGCCATTCCCACGAGACACCACAACCTCGGCTGCCTATCCTCCAGTCATGTGCTCGTAAGAGCAATACGCCGCCACAAAACTGGGGAAAGCCGCATGTTCACCGCCACATCAGCGACGCGTCAGCATCACCTTTCACCTCAATCGGAGGAGAATAAAGCTCACGATGTCATCGAGACTCGCCTGTGGCTCGAGGAGCACGACTGGCTTTACCGCCTGCTGCGCAGCGAAGACAATGTGTCGCCGACCTTCCGCTTCCCTGACCTGATCAGCGCCAGCGTCTCACTGGTCTTTGCGCATCAGCATGCCGCCGCTCGCATCTTCCGGTTTCTAGGGACTGAACTCGTCCTCCGCTCGCCCCAAACTCCCCGCCGCCGTGAATCGATGTGGCGGCACCAGTACCAGTTGCTGTTGGACCTTCAACGTTCGCCCGCCAACCGGCACCCCAACCCCAAGTTCCAACTCGACCAGTTGACCACAGCCTGCGTCGCCCTGTGCCGGGCAGAGGATGGATCGGGCGCCGGCATCCTGCGGCAGGCACGCCGCAATATGGCCGAACGTTCCCATCCCGGGCGGGATGCGCCGCCCGGCTGAGGCTTACGACGCCTTAACTAGTGCCCCGGACTGGCATCCACCCGCTTCTCACCCGCTCGCTCACCTTCACCCTGCCCGGCTAACGCCGGACCGACCCGAACCCGACCCTGACCGTCCGCGCAGCGCCGACGGCCCAGACCCTCGCTGCCCGCCTACCCGGCGGGTCGTTCCGGTTTCGTTGGAGAGGTGACTCATGCGTCTG
>SSTB01000061.1 GCA_009469665.1 Azonexaceae bacterium
TCCTGGGAGACGCCTTGGGCGCGCCGGGCGGCCAATGCCTACCGGCTGTACCAGGGCCATTTTCTCGACCAGGCCCTGCGCGAGGGGCTCGAACTGGAGATCGAGGCCGACTTGCTGGGCTCCTGCGAAACCGCGGGCTGATCGTGGCAGGCTCTGGATGGCTGCGGCGGTGCTCCCGACCGAGACGGGGAGCGATGATGGGACGAGGGGCCTCTCACAATAGCTGCGGACCCTCCGGGCGCCCCAGATGCGGCATCGACTTTCGCGTGCCCTAGGATGCCATGATGATGGGCGTCGACTGGCTTCTGGTATGCCAAGAGTATAGAATGTGACTTTCGTTTGCACGGTTGAGGCGCTCGATGTCTTTCAGGGTCGCGGTGGCGTTATTGGCATTTGCAGGGGCGGGTCTGGTTGAAGGAGCGGACCTGTACCGGTGGACCGATGGGACGGGGCGAGTGCATTACGGCGAGACAGTGCCCAACGCGTATAGAGTTCGGGCAAAACGGGTCGATGCCACAGATTTGGGGGGCTCGCCGCACCAGCTCCAGGAGGCCCAGGCACGGCTTGCTCGGGAGAAGGGACGCCTGAATCGGACGGTCCCCGAAAGCACGGCCTTCGCTCCCAGCCAGACAGCGGCGCCGGAGCAAGAGCCCAGTTGCGAAGCGCAGTGGGACAAATTCGATGAAAGCTGGGCGTGCTTCAACCCCTTCCGCACGGTCTATGGGGCAGTGAAGCCTGAGGCTTACGAACATTGCTCGCAAATTCCTGCACCGTCTTGTACACGTGCCTCCAAGTATTAGCCCGGCGTGCGTGGGGCCGCAGAGCCATGAGGGGGATGCCGGTCGTGCGGAAGGTCGCACTGGATCGTTCGCCAGGGTTAGGGGCAGTCACAACCCCCGCTCCCGCCTGCGGGGTCGCATAGCGCAGGGCGCACCTGAGTTTCATGTCGGTTCTAAAGGGTTCGGTATGGGGGATGTGCTCGGGGTGGCTACAATCGCCCCATGGATACCGCGCCTGCTTGCCCCAGATTTCGCCCTCATCCTTCTCGGGACCGTGCTGCGGCGCTTCATGCATCTGGGCGATGCCTTCTGGAGCGGGGTCGAGCGCCTGGTGTATTTCGTCCTTTTTCCTGCCCTGCTCATCCACGCCATCGTCCGCACCCGCCTCGACCTCGCAGCGGCCGCACCCCTGCTGGCCACCGCCTTTGCCACCATGGGGGTGGGCATGCTGCTGGGCTGGCTGCCGCGACTGATCGCCTCGCCACCGGCCCTGGCTTTCGCGTCGATCTACCAATGCGCCTATCGTTTCAACTCCTACATTGCTCTGGCGGTGGCAGGCATGCTCTACGGCGCCCCGGGGATCGCGACCATGGGGCTGGTGGTGGGGGCTGCCGTGCCTCTGGCCAACCTAGTGTCGGTGTGGGTGCTCGCCCGCCATGGCGACTCCGGTCTTCTGCGGGAGATTGTCCGAAATCCGTTGATCTGGGGCACCGCCACCGGGTTTTTGCTCAATCTGGCCGGGTGGACGCCCCCTTCCCCCGTAAACGCTTTCTTGGGGCGTCTGGCCGATGCGGCGGTGGCTCTGGGCCTGATCGCGGTCGGAGCGGCCTTGCGCCTCGACAAGGGCGGAGCCCTGCGCGGACCGGCCCTATGGATAGGCCTCGTGAAGCTGGTCGCCCTGCCAGGATGTGCCTGGATCATCGGTCGAACGGTGGGCCTGGCGGAACTCAATTTTCAGGTGGCGGTCTTGTTTGCCGCACTGCCGACGGCCTCGTCGGCCTATATCCTCGCGACCCGCATGGGCGGGGACGGCCGGAGCGTCGCCTGGCTCATTTCGGTGACCACCCTGGGCTCCATGCTGACGCTGCCTTTCTGGGCGGCCTGGATTGCCTGAGCCGCCAGCCCGAGGGGGGCGATCAGGCCTTGGAACTGCGCCGCGTGCGGGGTTTCTTGGGGGCAGGTGCCGGGGCGGCAGTCTTGATGGCGTCCGCCTGATTCTGCAAGTGCTCCTGCATCTGTTGCATCATGGTCCAGGGCCAGAGGGCCGCCTGGGATGCCGAGTCATCTTGCGGTGCCGGGGTGCCGCCTGCCTCGGGCTGGCCGGCCTGCATGGCATTGCTGGCCATGGTGCCGACGGCTTTGACCGCGGTGATGGTGGTTTTCTGCATCTCCAGGCCCTGAATGGTCATCTGCAGCATGGAGAGATTCATGCGCAACCAGCCCTCTACAGTCTTGAGGTCGTTGATACGCTGTTCCAGTTCTTCTTCGTCGAAGGTCGGGGCCACCATGCCGGGCAGGGAGAATCCCATATTGCCCCACATGCCGCGCACGAAATTGAGGGGGTCGTTGATGTTGTTCTGGTCATGGGCCATGGTGTCGTCTCCGTTGATGTTTAGTGAGAAATCTTAAACTACTTGACTGACGGCGCGGCGCGTAAAATGCTAGATTAACAAAAACGGGGCCGGGACAATGACATGCTGAAGTTGCTCGTGGTGGAGGACCACGCGCTGGTGCGCGAAGGTTTGGCGCGCTTGCTGACGGGGCTGGAGGAGGGCGTCGCGGTGGTCGAGCGGGCGGATTTCGAGTCTGCCCTCCAACTTCTCGATGTCGAGCAGGATTTCGATCTGGTTCTGCTGGACCTTGCCCTGCCCGGCATCGACGGTTTTGCCGGTCTGGATATCCTGCGCAAGCGCCACCCGGCCATTCCCGTGGCGGTGGTTTCCGCCTTCGACGACGTTCCCACGGTAACTCGGGTCATGAACCACGGGGCCTCGGGCTTCATTCCCAAGGCTTACACTGGGGAGGCCCTGCTGGGCGCTGTTCGGGAGGTGCTGGCGGGCAATATCGTGCGTCCCGATGCTCCCGGGCAAACCCCCAAGCTCGATGACGCCCAGCCCCTGCCGCCGCCCAAGAAGGGCGGCGTGCGACCCGAGGAAATCGGTCTGACCGATCGCCAGGCTCAGGTTCTGGCGCTCATGGTGCGGGGCCATTCCAATCGGGACATCGCGGATCAACTCGATCTTTCGGAAGGCACGGTGAAAATTCACGCCACCGCCGTGTTCAAGGCCCTGGGCGTCACCAGTCGCACCCAAGCCTTGGTGGCCGTGGCCCGCTACGCCATCGACTTCGACTCGGTTTTCTGAAGCTGTTCCAGGAGCGCCCGGAGTTTTGCTGGCCGGATCGGTGCAGCCAGGACGTAGCTCCCCACCGGTGCGGGTTCGTGGCCGTCGGTGACGGCGATGAGGCGGCGAAAGTCGGGAAAGCGGTCGGCGAAGAGGGTGGCCGCGGCCCGGTCAGCGATCACCACCGCGGGGTCCAGGAAGAGATCATCCTGCCCCGACAGCGGATCGCCCTGCACGGGTTCCCAGCCCCAGGTGGTCGCCAGTCGCAAGGCACTGTCGAGGGACTCGCTCTGGCCAAAGACGAAGAGCCGCGGGCGCCGCTCGGGTGGCGATTCCGGCTGCTCGGGAGCCAGGCCGGGTGCGCACAATGGGAGCGCTACCCCGAAAGTCGTCCCCGCGCCGGGTTCGGAGCGCAGATAGATCGGTGCCTCCAGGGCGTGGGCCAGACGGTCGACGATGGATAGTCCCAGGCCCAGCCCCTTGTTCTGCTCCCGGGCCAGGTTTCCGACCTGGTAGAACTCGGCGAAGATCGCCGCCTGGTGCTCGGGTGCGATGCCAATGCCGTTGTCGCGTACTTCGATACGCAGGGTGTCGCCCTGAAAGCGTGCCGCCACCAGAACGCGCCCACCTTCTGGTGTATAGCGGATGGCATTGGAAATCAGGTTGGCCAGGAGCCGCTCCACCAGCGTCATGTCCGAAAGCACGAAGCGGCGGCAGGGGCGAAACTTCAGCGCGAGCCGCTTGGCCTGGGCTGGTCGCCGGTAGGAGGCTGCTAGGCGGTCGAAGACGGACTGGACCGCGAAGGGCGTGATCTCGGTCTTGATTCCTGCGACGTCGAGCCGGGAAACGTCGAGCAGGGAATCCAGCAGTTCCCCCAGGACGCTGGTACTGGTGGCGATCTGATCCGAAACCCGCTCCAGGCCGCTCGTGCTGCCGCTGCGGACCTGTCGCTGGAGATCAGCCGCAAAGAGGGACAGGGCGTGCAGGGGCTGGCGCAAGTCATGGCTGGCGGCGGCAAGGAAGCGACTCTTCGCGGTACTGGCGCGTTCTGCTTCTTCCTTCTTGAAGGCTAGTTCGGCTGTGGCTTCCTGGATACGCTCCTCGAGATGGCGCCGGTTCTCGTCCAGGGCGGCGGTCAGTTGAGACAGTTCCCGCACCTGACGCCGCACCAGCCATCCACCCGCCAGGAGGACTGCGACGACCAGGCCGGCAAAAAGCCCGAACTCCCAAGCACGGCGGGTCCAGGGGGCGAGAATGGTACTGCGGGGCAGGAGGGCCACCACGCGCAGGTCGCTGTAATTGGGGACTGCGACGGAGACAAGTTCGAATCCCGCCACGGAGCCGGAGCCGGATTCAGGCCAGGCCTCGTGCAGTGCGCCGCCCGCCAGCAAGGTGGCGGCATCCGCGCCCAGGATGGAGGCCGGCTCGGCCGAATCCGCGGGCCGGCAGGAGGCGACCACCTGACGCCCGGCGTTGATGAGCACGGCCTCGAAATCCTCGGCCAAACGGTTGGCCCAGCAGAACTCGGGAAAAAAGGCGGGTTCGATGTGGGCTGCCACCGCGCCGGCGAAGCCGCCCCTGCCGTCGGTCAGGCGGCGCGCCAGACCGTAGGTGTAACGGCCCGAGGTGCGTGCCATGAAGGGACCGAAGGTGACCGTCGTGCTGCCCCCCGCCAGGGCCCGGAAAAAGGGGCGTTCGCGCTCGTTGAGGGCCGGGGCGGGGAACACCCCCGAGACCAGGCGCTGCTGCCCGTTTTCGTCGAACAGGGCCACTTCCCGCAATTGCGGCAAGGACTGAAGATGGTGCTGCGACAGAAAGGACCAGGCCCGGTTGGCGTCCCAGCCCTGCCAGTCGCTTCGGCTATCGGCCAGATCCTGGGCCAGATCCTTCAGCAGCATATCGACGGCGTTCAGGCTGCGGGCCGAGTGGTCTGCGATGACGGCTGCAGCATGCTGCAGCCGCTGGCGCGAGGTCTCCAACTCCCGCCCCCGCGAAAAACCCAGGTTCACCACGAAGGCGGCCAGGACCACGCCTGAGCCCAGCAGGGCTACCAACAGGGCGAGAGTCTCGGGACGTTTCACCGCGGGGAATCCGGGATGGGGTAGCAGTAGAGGCGGCGGGCAGTATCCGGAACCTCGATGACTTGCGCGGCTTCCACTTCCGGCACGGGAAAGCTGTTGCTCACGAAGAGGCTGCCGGGCCGCATTTCACGGCGGACTTTGTCCCATAGATCGGCCATGGGGGCCGGGGAAAGGAAGGCGTAGGCGAGGTCCGTTTCGCCGAGGGGGGTCTGCCAGAGGTCGCCCCA
>SSTB01000062.1 GCA_009469665.1 Azonexaceae bacterium
GGAGAATTGAGCGTCATGCCCGGCGCCACCGGCCCGGGAAGCGTATCGCCCGGCTGCGCGGTAGTCCCGAAGCTTGCGATGTGCCGGAGTACCGGCCCTGTTCTGTCCCCCATCCCTGCTCCTCGCGGTGGTGTTTTTGTGGCCGGCATGGCGCCGGTTTTTTTCATGAGCGTGGAAGTATTTCCGCCGGCCGGCTGGCGGTCAAGCAGGGGAATGGAAATGCGGGGGAGGGAAATGGGCAGGCCGGCGCCTTTCATTGCTGGAGGGGTGCTTGATCGATGAGCGCCTTAGGGCCGGGCTTCGCCACGGCCTCCTCCTACCTTTCCCGCCCGGCCTCGTGCCAGGCCATCCTCACCGGCGAAAGGAGATACTCCAGCACCGTCCGGTCCCCCAGGTGGATCTCCGCGCTGGTGTGCATGCCGGCGGCCAGGGCGAAGCGCCGCCCCTCCAGGGAAAGATCCATGCGCTCCAGGGCCTTGTAGGCCGGCGGCGGGCCGGCCCCCGGGCGGGGATTCGCCTCCCCCGCTCCCTGGGACTCCGTGGCGTCGGCACCGACGTGCTCCACCACCCCCTGGGCCAGGCCGTACTTCTGGAAGGGGAAGGCCGCGAATTTCAGCTTCACCGGCTGCCCCTCGCGCACGAAGCCGATATCCTCGTTGGACACCCAGACCTCCGCCCGCAGCTTCTCCTCCCGCGGCCTGATACTCGCGGAGTTTTGCTAAATGTCTCTCACCCCTTGGGTGCCGGGCGATGGGCAGCCCGAGTGCCACGCCCTTGCGCGCAAGGCAGCACTCGGTTCGTCGCTGGCGCCCCGGCCAAAAGGGTGTGGGGCGCAGTTTGCGCCAAGAGCAGGCCGGTGCCGACTAGAATTGACCGGCAACATCGGCGGGGAGCGAAGCGAATGAAGATTGCGGTGATGGGCGCCGGCGCCGTCGGCTGCTACTACGGCGGCATGCTGGCCCGGGCGGGCCATGGGGTGGTCCTCATCGGCCGGCTCCGGCACGTGGAGGCGGTGCAGCGCGACGGCCTGTTCCTCGATACCCAGTCCTTTCAGACCCACGTGCCGGTCCAAGCAGCGACGGATGCCAGCGGCGCCCGGGACGCCCAACTCGTCCTGTGTTGCGTCAAGGCCACCGATACCGAACGGGCGGCGTTCGATCTGGCGCCCTGCCTGGCCCCGGATGCCGTGGTCCTGAGCCTGCAGAACGGCGTGGACAACGCCGAGCGGCTGCAGCGCAGCCTCGGGCGCACAGTGATTCCGGCCGTGGTCTATGTCGCCACCGAAATGGCTGGGCCGGGCTGGGTCAAGCATCACGGTCGGGGCGAACTGGTCATCGGGCAGGCGGCGGCCGCAGACGAACTGGTCCGGCTGTTTTCCGCCGCCGGGGTGCCGATCGAGATTTCCGCCAACGTAGTCGGCGCCCTGTGGACCAAGCTCATCGTCAACTGCGCCTACAACGCCCTATCGGCCATCACCCGGGTGCCGTATGGCCGGCTTATCCAGGGGCCGGGGGTGGAGGCCGTGCTGCGCGATGTAGTGGAGGAATGCCTTGCCGTCGCCGCGGCCGATGGGGTGACGGTGCCGGGGGATCCCTGGGAGGCGGTGCTGCGCATCGCCCAGACCATGCCCGACCAGCTTTCGTCCACGGCCCAGGACCTGGCCCGCGGCAAACCCAGCGAAATCGACCACCTCAATGGCCACATCTGCGCCCGGGGCGAGGTCCTGGGCATCCCAACGCCGGTCAATCGGGTGCTGTATGCGGCGGTGAAGGCGCTGGAGAGTCGATAGGGGCGGGGAGGGAGTCCTTTTTCAGATTCCGGGGATGGTGGGCGAAGGCCGGCAATCGACCAGGATTGGACTGCCGTGCTTGCCCTCCGTACGGCGCAACGGCAGGATGTGGTCGGCTCAGGCTGACGCGGAATCGGTGCGATTCATGTCTACGGAGTTCCATCGTAAACCGGATTGTTCGGTGCGGCTTCATGCTTTTCATTTTCTTCGCCTTGGCATAACGGCAAAGCAGAGGACATCGCGATCGCAAACGTTTGTCGCGGTGAAACAAGGCCTTTGCCTGAACTGCCACTGCCCTCACGAGATCGAGCTGTGACGTTCTCCCAACCAGCGCAGTAGCGTTTCGTACAACTCTTCCGGCGCCACCGGTTTGGCAATGAAATCGTTCATGCCGGCGGCGAAGCAGGCGCGCCGGTCTTCTTCGAAGGTGTTTGCCGTCATGGCCAGGATGGGCGTCGCGGTATTGAGCGAATCCTGCCGAATCTCCCGGGAC
>SSTB01000063.1 GCA_009469665.1 Azonexaceae bacterium
CCGTACGACGCCGGCGAGGGAACACTCGTCGGTCAATGCCAGGGCGGCATAACCCTGGGCCACCGCCCGCGCCACCAGTTCATCCGGATGAGATGCCCCGCGCAGGAAAGTGAAGTTGGAAAGGCAGTGGAGTTCGGCGTAGACGGGCAGCGGCATAGATGGGGGCTGGCGGCGGAACGCCAGGCCAATAACTGTTTATATAAACAGTTATAACCCATGCCCCCTGCCACTACAAGACTTGTTCTGTGAATTGACCATACGTACGTAAAGGCGTACCGTTAAACCTTCAATTGAAGGAGATCAACCATGACCGACCTCACCGCGAGCGAAGCCCGTGCCAATCTATACCGCCTCATCGACGAGGCAGCCGAATCCCATCAGCCTATCCACATTGTGGGAAAGAGAACCAGTGCAGTTCTCATATCGACTGAAGACTGGGAGGCCATTCAGGAAACACTCTACTTGCTTTCGATTCCTGGCATGCGCGAATCGATCAAGGAGGGGATGGCCGAGCCTCTTGGCAAGAGTGACAAGGACCTCAAGTGGTAACTTGGCGCGTCGTCTATTCGAAAGACGCTCAGAAGGATGCCGGGAAGTTGGCGGCCGCCGGCCTAAAGGACAAGGCCATCGATCTCCTGGCGGTTCTTGCTGCTGATCCGTTTCAGAACCCACCGCCGTACAAAAAACTGGTTGGCGACCTGGCCGGAGCGTATTCCCGACGAATCAACATTCAGCACCGTCTGGTCTACGAGGTAATTGTCGAGGAACGGATTGTCCGTGTGCTCCGGATGTGGTCGCACTACGAGTAGAGGCCCATTCCACGGTTGCACTGAACACCCCGCTTCTCAGCGCCGCCCCACGGCGACAGGGCCCTCTTCGTCAAGACTGCCGCTCCCGGTCGGCGCGGGCCACGGAAGGCGAGCGCAAGACAACGTCCAGAGATTCTTTATCCTGGAAACCCCGGTTTGGACGAGCCCGTTGGTGCGTTCAGGGGTGCTGGCGCGAAGCGACGACGCGGCAGGCTCGTGCCCGCAAGGAGGGGTGCAAAGCCAGGCGCCCGCCCGGATGCGCCGACGGGCTCGTAGCGATTTCACCCGCAGAGTGGGCGATTCGGAGTGCCGCGCAGGTTCAGGGCACACGGCTTTCCGGGCATTTGCAAGCGGTCATCTGAGGTTTCCAGGGTTATCCATCACGACCACATCCAGGTTGAGTTAGCATGGCTCGGCTGCCCTCCTCACGAGTAGCCTCTCGGCCGCCCTTGAGTTACGACGAACAAAGCAACCATTGTTCCAAAATCCCTCACTCAGCGCCTGCCACGGGATTCCCGATACCACGCCATGGAGTGCGCAATCGTCTCACCAACCCCCCCGCTCCGAACGACCAAGCCACCATCGGCGCGCAAGCGGTCGTTGAGATGACCACAGGTCCGCCCGAAGATACGGACCACGAGGGGATGAAGCAAGGGCTCGCGCTGCGGCAAGGCGATCCGGCAGGCCGTTTCGCACGCCCGAGCCGCCACCTCGGCCAAGGAAAAGGGGAGATTGACCGTCAATCCACGGCGCCCAATGTGGCCCTGCATGAGCTCGATCACCTGGGACCAGGTCGCGTCACCGTCATCCCGCACGTTGTAGCAGCGCCCCACCGCCACTGGCGAGTCGGACGCCCACAGCATTGCCGCCACGACGGTCTCGACGTCGACCACCCCAGCATGCGCACGCCCGCCATCGATCTTGAGCATGAGCCCGCCGTCAAGCGCCTCGCCGACTCGCTCCACAAACGGACTCCCGGGCCCAAACACGTTTGCCGGCCGCAGAATGACCGTTGGGATGCCGAGTCGCGACGCCCTCTCACGGAGCAGACGTTCTCCTCGAACCTTGGAATCGCCGTAGCCGAAACCTGCTTCGACCAGGGGCGCATCCTCAGCACAGGGCCCCTCGGGAAAGCCGTATACATCGACCGTCGAGAGATGCACTAGGCGGGACAGCGAAGGATTCGCCTCGGCGATGGCCGCCAGCAGGTTGGCCACCCCCTCGACATTGGCCGCCAGGTAGTTTTCCCGGCGGTCCCAGGTCTTGACGTTGGCGGCGCAATGGAAAATGCAGGTAACGCCTTCGACGGCCTGAATCAACGCTGTCGCATCGGCCAGATCGCCCTCGATCACTTCAACTTGCGTCGCCAATTCGGCGGCCAGCCGATTCCGATCCCGCACCAGAACACGCACCGCAACGCCCTCCCCTACGAGCTTGCGAGCCAGATGGCCACCGATGAAGCCAGTCGCCCCCGTGACCAGTACAGTCATGCGCCGTGACCTGCCTGAGGCGGGATTCCATTACGTCGCTCCATCCAATTCCCCTCGATGTCCCAGCCCCCGTGCAACTTCTCTGCCTGCTGGGAGCGGATTCTACGACATGGAGAGTGCCACCCCACCCGCCATGTTTGCCGGGGTGCAACGGAACCATCATGCGGAGGTATCCCCATCAACTCCACCACCCTTGTAACCTGGCTTACTCTTGATCGCATTCAACGTAGCCGGCGCTGGCGGGCTCAGAACCGGCATCGGGCGCTAGAACCCGCTTCCTGCTGCGGTTGCCGTTGCCTTGGTGCTGGAAACTCCCATCCCTTGGGCATTCGGCACGGCAGCTGCGCCGCCCCGAGAAAACCACAAAAATCCCTGTTACAACAATGTGGTTATGGGAGTAGGATACCCATCTGGAGTGAGGTCTGCAGCCGGGGTGGCTGCCCGGATCGCGCCGGGGAAATCCCCGCCGGAGATTGGGGTGCAATGCGGACCGGATTGAACAACAGGGAGGGGGCCCATGATTTCGCATCTTTTTTTCATCGACTATCGGGTTGAAGACGTTCAAACCCTGATCGACGCCTTGCCGGCGGACAGCGCCTATTACCTGCTGACGCCGGATTCCGACGGCGTGGAACAAATCGCGCGCATTACCGCCAATTACCACGACCTCGCCTCGATCCAGATCGTCTCCCACGGCTCGACCGGTCAAATCCTCATCGGCAGCACAGAACTGAACAATGGCAATCTGTCCGATTACCAGAATCAGTTGCAGGGTATCGGCCAGGCCTTGTCCGAGACTGGGGACATTCTCATTTATGGATGCAATGTGGCACAAGGGGATGTCGGTCTCCAATTCATAACCAGCATTTCGACCCTGACAGGGTCAGATGTCGCCGCATCAACCGACCCAACGGGGGCAAGCTACCTGCACGCCAACGCTGTGCTCGAAGCTGCGGCAGGACTGGTCGAAACGGGAGTTTCCCTAACACAGATCGCACTGGATTCCGGTGGTACGTTGTTAGGTGGCGGCACCTACTCAATCGTTGATATCGCGAAATATCTCCGCGAAGACTTCTGGTATCAGATGGCCGTAGACAATGAACCTCGCTCATTCAATATCGACACATCAGGCACCGGCGCGAACAACGGTATTCTTTTGTACAACTACTCAAGCCTCCCATGGGATCTTTACGACTGGGGACCTTATTTTGACCACGACGGACTGCTCCCAAACACCAGAACGTTAGTCGATAGCGCGCTCGATTACCTTGGCGAAGTTCTAGGCATCGAGTTCCAGGAGACGACATCGAAAGGTGACGAGGTCGACCTTTATTATAGTGACGATGCCGGATTCAAGCCCAATGCCATCACTCACCATCAGCTTCATTCGTCGGGTCGCCCGGACGTGGTCAATCATCGATTCGTCGACGCCGCGTATATCAATATACCTAAGTCGTGGCCTGACGGTGACCCCAAAGGCATTTATGATTATGACTTCCTTTACCAAACAATCATTCACGAAACATTACATGCACTCGGGCTTGGCCACGCAGGGCAGTACAACGGTGGGGATCCAAATTACAACAATGGGAATCCAGATTACATAACCGATTTTTCCGAGCTCGACGAACCTGATTATTGGTCTCGGCATCCCAATGGGACAAATATATATCTTAACGATAGCTGGCAGCAGTCAGTTATGTCATATTTTTACAATTCTAAAACTACTTATAATAAAGATTCCAGCGATTGCTTTCTCATTACTCCAATGGCTGCTGATTTTTTGGCGCTCCGCGAGTACTACGATAAAAATCAAACAGCCTTTGCGGGTAATACCGTATATGGTTTAGGCAGTAATATTGAAGAGTCATCTGGCACGGCGATTTCAAATCTATTTCGCTACGCCGACGAAAACGCGTTTTGTATTATAGATGATAGCGGCAATGATACTTTAGACTTCTCCAGATTCTCCGGAATGTCCGAGAGCGAAATGCGCGGTCAATACATTAATCTTACGATCGCGTCCGACAGCGATACGGTCGGGTCAATCTCTAACATTGGCGGCAAAATTGGAAATATGGTCATCGCCGTAGGGACAGAAATTGAAAATGCAGTCGGCGGCAGTGGGGCCGATACAATCAAAGGCAATTTTAAAGACAACGAATTATCGGGCAATGCTGGGATCGATACTTTTTTTGGTGAGGGCGGAAACGATACATTGGATGGTGGGGAAGATGCAGACATTGCCTATTTTGAGGGAGTAAGGAGTCAATACAGTATTACGGTTGGCAGCGAATCGGTAACAGTAATTGGCCCAGATGACCATGATATTCTGAAACACATTGAAGCCATTCGTTTCTCCGATGGCGAAACGCTCAGTATCGACAGCTTGCCCGTGCCCGATGGAACGACAGTGGGCTCTCCGCAGCCGCGAATCAGCAGCGACGAAACCATTCTGCAGGTCTCGCGCTACCAATCTGCCTCGCCACAGGACACACTTGGCGCGGACATCTTTGTTTTTGACCCGAAATTCTTCGGATTGGGGGTCAGCCTCGGCGAAACTGCAGGAAACACCCTGGAGTTCTTGAAGACCCATGTCTCAGTCTCGTCGCCCAGCGCTGGAACTTTCGATTTCAAGATTGGCACCGAGTTTTTTGTAAGACTTACCGACTTTGATTATTTCCAGGTCAAGGGTTGGGAGACCGTGACAGCCTCCCAGGTTTCTGGCTTGGTTGATGGTTCGCTTTCGCGGGATGATTTCGGCCAAACCAATAAAACGTCGGGCGTGCTCACTTCAACGGCCATCACCGCGGGCACCATGACCTATAAGAACGGCACAATCGGTACCGCAACGGATGCGGATCGGTTTTCGGTAATATTGACGGCCGGGCAGGATTATGGATTCTTTGGCATTGCTGATGCCAGTAGCCTGGACCCGTTACTGCGGTTATATAACGACGCCAATTACCTGCTGGCAGCGAATACTAGTGGTGCTCCCGGCGAAATCAGCGCCATGATTCTCTACAGGCCTACCGCCTCCGGAACCTATTACATTGAGATTGCTGGAGAGAATAGTTCGAAGGGAACTTATTCAGTTGCGATCCAGAACATAACCGGCACTTCCGGCGCGGATTCACTGACGCCCACGCCTCAACCTTCCGACCCGTCGTCTCCCGCCTATTGGACCTGGCAGGGAACTTCAGGCAACGACGATCCGTCCCCTGCTGCGCTGGGTGGCGATTCTGGCGATGACCGCATTCGTGGCCATGATGGCGACGATACCCTACGAGGAGGAACAGGAAACGATGTCATTTGGGGCGACGACGATAACGACAAGCTTTATGGAGAGGACGGACGCGACACTCTCATGGGAGGACGGAATGGCGACACGCTGATTGGTGGATATGGCGATGACACCCTTTATGGCGAAGGGAGTGGGGATTATCTCTACGGAAACTCTGGCAACGATTATCTTCACGGCGGTTCCGGTTCAGATGACCTTTCCGGCTCTACCGGCAATGATTACCTGAAAGGGGGCTCCGGCGACGACACCATGAATGGCGGTTCGGACGACGATGAACTGTATGGCGACGAGGACGACGACGATATCGAGGGTGATTCTGGTGACGATATCGTCATGGGGGGCTACGGAAATGACACGGTCGATGGCGATACCGGAGACGACCTTGTCGACGGCGAAGAAGGCAATGATTTGGTGCTTGGAAGTTCCGGCAATGATCGACTATATGGAGGCGAAGATAACGACACTCTGCAGGGTGGGGCCGGCAATGACACAATCGACGGCTGGTCAGGAAGCGACTGGATAAGTTTTTCTGACAGCAATGATCCAGTAATCGTCAATCTTTTCGATGGCAGGGCCGACGGCGAGGATATCGGGCACGATGTGTTCACCAATATCGACAATGTCATCGGCTCCAGCGATGACGACGTAATCGATGGCGACCATTACCAAAACATTCTTTTGGGTGGTGGAGGCGAAGACCTGATCCGTGGCCACAATGACAATGACTCTCTCGATGGAGAGGATGGAAACGATATTGTCTGGGGTGATAGCGGGAACGATACGGTTCGCGGTGGCAGCGGAAATGACGAAGTTCGCGGCGGATTGGGAACTGATACTTTGTACGGTGACGATGGCGACGACGAACTTCGCGGAGAGCAGGATAATGACTGGCTTGATGGTGGAATCGGCAATGACGTTGCCTTCTTCTGGGGCGAACGTAATGACTTCTTGGTTAGCCGCAACCCTGATGGCTCATTCACAGTAGCTGATGTTCGTCCCGTCAATCAGGAAGGTAGCGATAACGTTCGAAACGTCGAGATATTCCGTTTCTTCAGTGGCGACGTGAGCGCTGCCGATATTCTGAGCACTGCTCCG
>SSTB01000064.1 GCA_009469665.1 Azonexaceae bacterium
GCTACCATCAACACGACCTCGTTGGGCGTTTCGCTTACGAGCACCGGCGCCCCGTCAAATCTTGAAGAGAAGATTCACAATCTCGACGTTCTTCAAGCTTCCGAAGGCGCAGAGAAGGTCTCCAACTCGATGGCGATCACAGACGCATTCGGTAAGGGCTTCACCATAGCCGCTACCGCTTCGTACGCGACCGTCATGAGCTCGGCTTCCGTGCTTGCGACCGCGACCTCCTCACAGGCCGGTACCTACACAGTCGTCCTGAACTATCAGGAAAACAACGAAGCCGTGACCGGCGACCAGACCCTTCAGATTTCGATCGCGTCCGGCGACACCCGCGCGAACGTAATTTCGAAGTGGAATACCGCGATCGCCAATAATGCCGCGTTGGCCGGCAAGATGACTGCCGCTACCACGACCTCGGGTACGGGTAATGGTATTCAGTTCCGTGCCGTCAACAAAGGTACCCAGTACAGTGTGAAGTTGACCTCACAGTCGACAACCGCTACTGCGAACTACATGAACATGGGTTCGAGCCGTTCCAGCCGCGGCGTCAGCTTGAACGTTCTTAATTTCAGCGTAACCACGGCGAAGAACAACAACACGACCGCCGACGTGACGGTAGGTGCTGCCACCTATACTTCGATGTCCACTCTGGCCACCGCAGTCAAGTCCGCTCTGCAGACCGCATTTGGTACCGTGTCCACTGGATCTGGCGTCACCTCGACGACCAACGACGTTGATGTCGCGGTCGAAGGCACTAGCCAGTTCAAGTTCTTCACGTACGATGAAGGTTCCGACTACAAGATTAAGCACAACTCAAGCGGTAGTGAATCCGAGAGATTGTACAACGCGCTCGGCCTGACGGCGGACACTTTGTCCATTTCCGGTTCGGATGCATTGATCTCGTTTGACGGCTATACCACCGCGGTTTCCTCGGTGAAGTATGGATCAACCTCCAGCACGACTCTTTACAACAAGGCTTCCGGCTCCGCCGGTCGCGGCAGCATCAACCTGACCGTCGACAAAGCTTCCAACGGTATCAACGTTGGCAACTTGCTGCTCGACGTGAAGGCTGCGAAGTTCGACGTTCGTCTTGACGGCGGACCGGCGACTTCAGTTACTGCCGGTAAGGAAGCGACTGTCTATACGTCAGATCGTTCCCAGTCCTTGAAGATCAAGTACTCCTTGACTTCAACGGGCGGTTCCGAGAGCATCACCAATACCGATCAATCCCTGGTCTTCCAGATCGGCGCCAACGTCGGTCAGACGGCCTCGATCGGTTTGAGAAGCATGACCACGTCGTCGTTGGGCAAGAATCTGGCCGGCAACAGCTTTAGCAGCCTGGCTGGAATCAACGTTGAGACGGTACAGGGCGCCCAAGATGCCCAGGCTGTCATCGACGCCGCCATCGACGAGGTTTCGAACGCAAGAGGCACGCTCGGATCGTTCCAGAAGAATACTCTGGAATCGAACATGCGTAACTTGCGCGTTGCTGCCCAGAACCTGACCGCTTCCGAGTCCGGAATCCGCGACACCGATATGGCGTCGACGATGTCGGAATTCGTGAAGTATCAGATCCTGATGCAGGCCGGTACTGCGATGCTTGCCCAGGGCAACCAGCTGCCCCAGGTAGTGCTGTCGCTGTTCCAGTAGTCTCTTAGTTCAAGCGGTAGCGGGGTCTAATCGCCCCGCTGCCGCCGACATGTGAGGTGAAATATGAATCCAAGCGCAGGTCTGACAGATGTTCGGGTCGGTGACTATCGCACGACAGTCACGCCGACACAGCCGGAAACCACGCCACCGAACATGGAAAGTCGGGTGACAAATCCAGTTGTGACGAATGATGGCAAGCAAGCGGAGCAAGCTGCAGTACAGAGCAGCACTTCGGAACATCAGAGAGACATGCTGGAGAAAATGGTTGAGGAGATCAATCGAGAATACGCGTCGAGAAACATCTCGCTCAAATTCTCGGTCGATTCCGATACCGGATCTTTGATAATTAGAGTTATGGACACGACGAATGACAAGGTCATCAGGCAAATTCCGCCGGATGTGGTGTTGTCGATTCGTCAGCGTATGCGCTCGCTGCTCGGAGATATCTTCGACGCCGAGGCGTAAGATTTTTCGGGACCGGACGGCCAATCCCGTCCGGTCCATCAATTAAGCGAAGGAGTAACATATGGCGGGACTTTCCGGGGCAATATCGGGGTTGAATTCTAATCTGGACACAACTGCCATCATCGATGCCTTGCTGACTTTTGATAAGCAAAATGTTACGCTCCTTCAGTACGACCAGAC
>SSTB01000065.1 GCA_009469665.1 Azonexaceae bacterium
CCGTCCTGCATGTCCTTCGGGTGGACGAACTTGATGTCGTCGATGAGGTCGAGTTCCTTCAGGAGGACGGCGCAGACCAGTCCATCGAAGTCGCTGCGGGTGACCAGGCGGTATTGAGCATCGGGCATGGTTGTCTCCGGGTGTTGTGGTTGTGTCCGAATTAAAGCACGAAGCCGCCTCGGGGGGCGGCTTCGCTCAGAGCCTGCGAAACTGGGCGCGACGGGCAGGGGCGAATGGAATTTCCACAGCCCCTCAGTGCTCCAGGGATTCGACCACCGCCAGGGCGGACATGTTGACCAGCCGGCGTACCGTACAGGTCGCGGTCATCACGTGTACCGGCCGGGCGGCACCGAGCAGGATGGGGCCGATGGTGACGCCTTCGCCGCCAGTGATCTTGAGCAGGTTATAGGCGATGTTGGCGGCGTCGATATTGGGCATCACCAGGAGGTTGGCCTCGCCCTTCATCAAGGAGCCCGGGTTGGCGACGCTGCGGATCTCCTCCGACAGGGCCGAGTCGCCGTGCATTTCGCCGTCCACCTCGATGTCGTCCTTCACCCTTTCTGCCACCAGGGCCGTGGCGGCGCTCATCTTGCGAGCCGAGGCCGACTGGCCCGAGCCGTAGTTCGAGTGGGACAGGAGGGCGATCTTGGGGTGGATGCCGAAGCGCTTGACCTGCTCCGCGCCCATCAGGGCGATTTCGGCGATTTCCTCTGCGCTGGGGCACTCATTGACGTGGGTGTCGCAGATGAACAGCGAGCGGCCCGGCAGCATGAGGTAATTCATGGCCGCCAGGATGCTGGTGCCGGCGCGTCTGCCGATCACCTCTTCCACCACCTTGAGGTGCTCGCCGTACTGGCCGTCCACGCCGCAGATCAGGCCGTCGGCGTGACCCAGGCGCAGCAGCATGGCGCCGATCACCGTAGTACTGCGGCGCAGGGCCTTCTTGGCGATGGCGGGCGTGACGCCGCGGCGCACGAGGAGTTGATGGTAGGCCGTCCAGCACTCGCGGTAGCGCTCGTCGGAATCGGGATTCACCACATCGAAATCGACCCCGGCCCGGATGCGCAACTGGGCCTTTTCGAGCCGATGCTGGATGACGGGCGGACGGCCGATGAGGATGGGCCGCGCCATGTTCTCCTCGATGACGATCTGGGCCGCGCGCAGCACCCGTTCGTCCTCGCCTTCCGCGTAGATGACGCGCTTGCCCCGGGCCTTGCGGGCGGCGCTGTAGATGACCCGCATGCCGGCGCCGGTGTGGTAGACGAATTCCGACAGTTTGGCGCGGTAGGCGTCGAAATCGGCGATGGGCCGCGTGGCGACGCCCGAATCCATGGCCGCCTGGGCGACGGCGGGGGCGATCTTGACGATCAGGCGGGGGTCGAAGGGCTTGGGGATGAGGTAGTCACGGCCAAAGGACAGCTCTTCGCCGGGGTAGGCCATGGCGACCTCGTCGCTGACTTCGGCCTCGGCCAGTTCAGCGATGGCGCGCACGCTGGCCATCTTCATCTCTTCGGTGATGCGGGTGGCGCCCACGTCCAGGGCGCCGCGGAAAATGAAGGGGAAGCAGAGGACGTTATTGACCTGATTGGCATAGTCCGAGCGGCCGGTGGCGATGATGGCGTCGGGCCGGGCGGCCCTGGCCAGTTCAGGCATGATTTCCGGAATCGGATTCGAGAGGGCGAAGACCATGGGGCTGGGGGCCATGGCGCTCACCATTTCGGGCTTGAGCACCCCGGCGGTGGACAGTCCCAGGAAGACGTCGGCTCCGACGATGGCCTCGCCCAGGGTGCGGGCCGGGGTTTCCCGGGCGTAGCGGGCCTTGTTGGCTTCCATGTTGGCCTCGCGGCCCACGTAGATGACCCCTTTGGAATCGCAGACCAGAACGTTTTCACGCCTGACGCCCAACTGGCACCACAGGTCCAGGCAGGAAATGGCCGCGGCTCCAGCGCCGGAGCAGACCACCTTGATTTCGCCGATGGCCTTGCCGATGACCTTCAAGCCATTGAGCATGGCGGCGGCGGAAATGATCGCCGTGCCGTGCTGATCGTCGTGGAAGACCGGGATGTTCATGCGCTCCTTGAGCTTCTTCTCGATGTAGAAGCACTCGGGTGCCTTGATGTCCTCCAGGTTCACCCCGCCCAGGGTCGGCTCCAGGGCGGCGATCATGTCGATCAGCTTGTCGGGGTCGTTCTCGGCCAGTTCGATGTCGAAAACGTCGATGCCGGCAAACTTCTTGAACAGGCAACCCTTGCCCTCCATCACCGGCTTGGCCGCCAGGGGGCCGATGTTGCCCAGGCCGAGGACGGCGGTGCCGTTGGTGACGACGCCCACCAGGTTGGCCCGGCTGGTCAATTCAGCGGCGCTGGTCGGGTCTTCGACGATGGCGTCGCAGGCCGCGGCGACGCCGGGGGAATAGGCCAGGGCGAGGTCGCGCTGGTTGGTGAGGCCCTTGGTGGGGCGCACGGAAATCTTGCCGGGGGTGGGCAGGCGATGGTACTCGAGCGCGGCTTCGCGCAAATCCTTTTCCACGAAAACTCCTTGGAAATACTTTGGGGGAAGGGCGGAAGGCTACCGCAAACCGCCCGCGAACGCACGCCGTCCCGCGCGATGCGCCTTCGCCCCCGGGGGGAGTGGACGATCGGGGTATACCCCAATCGATCTTGCACTGCTTCCTTGCAGCGGTGCGGGTTATCATCCGGCCCGCATGCATTTGGGGTTCATCGCCTTTGCCTTGTCCGGGATTCCCGAATTGAACAGGAAGCAGACCGTCGATTTCCGCCGGCGGCGGTCTTCGAGCCGCGCATCGTCTGGCGTAAACTGCCGGGGCAGTTCGGTATTCGCGCGCGGGAACCCTACAATGCGCGCCATCGCTTAGAGGCCACGCCACCATGCCCAGACGCCCTGGCAGCAAGACGACCAAAGCAGCGCCGGAAGCCGCTCAGGCCCCGGTCCCCGTAGCTGTAGCGACCGGCGACAAATGCGCCGGACACCATCACCACTACGTCGTAGGCATCGGCGCCTCGGCGGGGGGGCTGGAAGCCCTGACCGCCCTGGTGTCCAACCTCAGGAAGGGCGCCGGCATGTCCTATGTGGTGGTGCAGCACCTGTCGCCCTCCTACAAGAGCATGCTGCCCCAGTTGCTCGCCCGGGAAACCGAGCTGCCGGTCATCGAGGCGGTGGATGGACAGGCGCCGGTGCCGGACACCATTTACATCACCCCTCCCAACCGCAACGTCGTGCTGCGGGACGGCATCCTGCAGCTCATCCAGTCGCCCCGGGAAATCAGCCCCAAGCCCTCGGTCAATCTCTTCCTTTCTTCTCTGGCCGAGGAGCGCAAGGAAGACGCCATCGGCATCATTCTTTCGGGTACCGGGTCCGATGGCTCCAGCGGCATCCGCGCCATCAAGGCATCGGGGGGCTTCAGTTTTGCCCAGGATCCCAAGACCGCCCGCTACGACGGCATGCCCCAGTCGGCCATCGACACAGGCTGTGTCGACTGGATCCAGAGCCCCGAGGAAATCGCCGCGGAGCTGGCCCGGCTGGCCGAAGCACGGCCCGTTCTGCCCACCACCGACATCCAGGAACTCCCTCTCACGGCCCTCAAGCGGCTGTTGGCCAAGGTCCGCACGCGCACCAAGCTCGATTTCTCCGGTTACAAGGAATCCACCCTTTGGCGGCGCGTCGAGCGCCGCCTCTTCGCCAATCGCAAGAGCAGTCTGGACAGTTACCTGGAATTCGTCGATGAGCACCCGGATGAGCTGGAGCGGCTGGCGCGGGACATCCTCATCTCCGTCACCTCCTTCTTCCGCGACCGGGAACCTTTCCAGGCCCTCGAAGAAGTGCAGCGCAGGCTCCTGCGCCGCAAGGAGCCGGGAGACGAAGTGCGGGTCTGGGTTCCCGGCTGCGCCACCGGCGAGGAGGCCTACAGCATTGCCATCCAATTGCACAAGCTCCTGGGCGGCAGTTTCGACCAGTACCGGGTGCAGATTTTTGCCACCGACGTTGACATGGAAGCCATGCAGGTCGCCCGGCGCGGGGTCTACAGCGCCTCGCTGCTCAGCGAACTCGGCCCCGACGTGGTGCAGCGCTACTTCCGCCCCATCGCCGATCGCTACGAGATTTCCAAGACCATCCGCGACATGGTCATCTTTGCCCGCCAGGATCTGGTGCTCGACCCGCCCTTCCTGCGCCTGGACCTCATCAGTTGCCGCAATGTGCTGATCTATCTTCAGCCCCAGCTCCAGGCCCGCATCCTCTCGCTTTTCCATTACGCGCTGCTGCCCGACGGCCATCTTTTTCTGGGTAAGTCGGAAAGCGTGGCCCAGCAGGACTTGCTCTTCGTCCCGGAAGCCAAGGAGTCACGCATTTTCCGGCGGCGGGCCGAGGGTGTGCGCAGCCTTCCCAGTTCGGCCGGTAACAGCGCGACGGCTTTCCCCGCCGTCGATTCAGTTCCTTCACCTGCCGCTCCCCGGCCCGCTTCCCGGGAACAGGCCATCGTCAAGGCCGCCAGCCAGTTCTACGTTCCCCCCAGCGTGGTGGTCAATGCGGACATGCAGATCCAGCATGTGCTGGGGGACGCTTCCAGCTATCTCCAGATTCCGGCCGGCCGGCCGTCCCTAGATCTCTCCAGCCTCCTGGTCCGGGAGTTGAAGGTCGAAGCCCAGACCCTGCTGCGGGCGGCGGAGCAGAAGAAAACCAGCGTCGAGGGGCGCCGCCGCCTGCCCTTGCGGGGCAAGAGCGGGCCCATCATCCGCCTCAATGTCCATCCGCTTTCGGTCGAGGGCGGGGAGCGCCTCTACCTGGTGGCCTTCGTCCCCTCCGAGGATCCGCCTGAAGTGGCGAAATCCGGCGACCCGCATGATTTGGGGCAGAAGGAGCTGGAAGACGAGCTGGTCGCCACCCGCGAGCATATGCAGACCCTGGTCGAGGAACTGGAGACCTCCAACGAGGAGATGCAGGCCCTCAATGAGGAGGTGCAGGCCGCCAATGAGGAATTGCAGGCCACCAACGAGGAACTGGAAGCCGCCAACGAAGAACTCCAGTCCACCAACGAGGAATTGCTCACCATCAACGAGGAATTGCAGGTCAAGTCCAGCGACCTGATCAAGACCAATTCCGACCTGGAGTCCATCCAGAACAACGTGGGCATGCCCATCATCGTCCTGGATGCGGAAATGCGCATCACGCGCTTCAACGCTGCCGCCGAAGTCCAGTTCAAGATGCACCGCGGCATTCTCGGGACGGAAATCGGCAATCTCGTGCTTCCCAAGGACATGCCGGCCTTCGGTCCCCTGGTGCAGGAGGCCGTCGGTTGCCGCCAGCCCAAGGAGGTTCACGTCTCGGGCGACGGTCACGAATACCTGCTGCGCATCACCCTGATCTTCGGCCCCGACGACCGGGTGGCGGGGGCCATCGTCATCCTCCTGGAGCAGACCGAGGTTCTGCGGGCCACCCGCCTGCTCAATGAAAGCGAGAGCCGCCTGCGGGCGGTCATGGAGCACACGCGCTTCCTCATCGCCATCAAGGACGTGTCGGGCAAGTACCTCTATGCCAATGCGGGTTTCCGCAGTTACTTTTTCGCGGAGGGCGAAAAAGACTGTGCCGGGCGCAGCGATACTCAGCTACTCTCGCGCCCCCTGGCCAAGCGATTCCGGGACGAGGACCTCATCGCCCTGCGGCGCAGCGAACTGGTCGAGGTCGAAGAACTGGTGGAGACCCAGCGTGGCCCCCGCTGGCTGAACCAGGTGCGCTTCCCCCTCAACGACAGTGCCGGCGAGGTTTACGCCCTGTGCATCCAGATTACCGACGTGACGGAGAAACGCCGCGCCGACGAACAGTTGCGGCTTGCCGCCAGGGTCATCAGCGGGGCCGCCGAGGCGGTCATGATCACCGATGCCCAGCAGCGCATCGTGACGGTGAATGAGGCATTCACCAAGATCACCGGCTACGCCCCTGCGGAGGTCATCGGCCAGACGCCCCGTATCCTGCGCAGCGAGCGCAATGACGCCGACTTCTACCGTGCCATGTGGGAGCAGCTCAATCGAACGGGGCTCTGGCAGGGCGAAATGGAGAACCGCAACAAGGCTGGCCAACTCTTCACCGAATGGCTGACCATCAACGCCATCCGCGATGAGCAGGGCGCATTGTGCAATTACGTAGCCATCTTCTCGGACATCACCAGCCTGCGCGAAGCCCGGCGGAACCTTGAATTCCAGGCCATGCACGACCTGGTGACCCGGCTCCCCAACCGCGCCCTGTTCAACGACCGCGTGCGGCGGGCGGTGGTACGGGCCCAGCGCCATCAGCAACGCTTTGCCCTCATCTTCATCGACCTGGACAACTTCAAGGACATCAACGACAGCCTGGGGCACGAATACGGTGACGACGTCCTGCGCAGCGTGGCCGAGCGCCTGACCCATGCTGTACGGGAGCAGGATACGGTGGCCCGTCTGGGGGGCGATGAATTCGTCGTCCTGGTGGATGAACTCGGCGATGGCGAAATCGAGCCCCTGGTCGAGCGTTGCCGACAGGCCCTCGATACGCCGCTCTCCTCCAGCGGATTCAGTCAGCGCGTCTCGGCGAGCATGGGCATCGCCTTCTATCCCGCTGACGGCGAGGACGTCGGGGCGCTGTTGCAAAGTGCCGATGCCGCCATGTACCGGGCCAAGGAGAGCGGCCGCAACACTTATTGCTACTCCTCCGCCGAAATCCGCCGCGCCCCCGCCGAACGTCTGAGCCTCATCAACGGATTGCGGCAGGCCCTTTCGGGTGGCAATGAACTGCGCCTCGTCTATCAACCCCAGTACAGCCTGCCGGACAGGAGGCTCATCGGCCTGGAAGCCCTGCTGCGCTGGAACTCGCCGGTCCTGGGCGAAGTGCCGCCCAGCCGGTTCATCCCCCTGGCCGAGGAATCGGGGCTCATCCTGCCCCTGACCGAGTGGGTCTTCCAGGCCGCCATGCGCCAGATCAAGGCCTGGCGTGCCGTCAAGCGCCTGCCCCCGCCGGTGGCGCTCAACGTCTCGCCCTTGCACATCCACGGCCCCGGCATCGGCGAGGCCCTGATGCGCCTCCTGCACTACTACGACCTGTCTCCCAAGGCCGTCACCGTCGAAGTCACCGAGAGCGCCATGGGTCACAGCCCGGATGCCGTCGCCGCGACCCTCCTGCAACTCAAGGGCATGGGCATCGCCAGCAGCCTGGACGACTTCGGCACCGGCTATTCCTCGCTTTCCCGCCTCTCGCGCCTGCCTCTCACCACCCTGAAGATCGACCGCTCCTTCATCCACGGCCTGGACGACCCGGACAATGTGAACGATCTGGAAATCGCCCGCACCGTGATCCTCATGGCCCACTCCCTGGACATGACGGCCATGGCCGAAGGGGTCGAAACCGAAAGGCAACTGACTGCGCTAACGGAACTCGGCTGCGACTCGGTGCAGGGCTACCTCTTGAGTCGCCCGCAGGAGGCCGAGGCGCTGACGGGGCTCTTGCCCCAGGGCGAGTGAGGCGGCCGGCGTCTCAGGGGAAAAAAACCGGGCGGGGGGAAGCCTGTTCCCTACCCGCCCGAGCACATCAAGCCGTGTGGGCTGTGGACTGACTCAGGCAGCGACGGACTGCACCGGAGATTCCATTTCATTCACCGAACCCTGCAAGAGGGGGCGAAGCAGCATGGCGATCTTCATGGCCGAAAAACGGACGTCGAAGACGGCGTTGGCCCCGGCATCCAGGATGCGTTGCTGCTTGCTGGCGTCGTAGCGATCAAAGCTGTCGTAGGCGATCAGCAGTGTCGAGGGCAAAAGGCCGCGCAAAAAAGTGATGGCTGCCAGCGAGTGTTCGGGCACCTCGGGTCCTACCAGGGCGACGGTGAAACTGCCGTGACGGGCCATGGTGCGGGTTTCGGCGAGGGTGCCGCACAGGCGGATCGAGCGCACGCAGCCCAGCAGATCGATGGCCTCCAGAAGGCGCCTGCGCCGCTCCTGATCGGAGTCCAGTAAAAGAATATCCATGGTGTGCTACTCCTCTGTACGGATCGCGCCCAAACCCTTAGGTGCGACACGACCGCTTATTTTGGCCAGAGTCTAGTCGCTCCAGATGACACGGAAAATTCGGGAAAGACAGGGGCGGGGTGCGGGTTAACCCCGAGTTCCGCACAGGGAGCGGCCGGCGCGATCGGCATCCGCTGCGTTGCCCGCGGCAGCGGGCGGCGCGGGCTCGGGGGCTGGCGAGGTCAGAGACGGTGCGTCTTGCGGGACTGTCCGCAGGAAGCGGACGCTTCGCTCAGAGTGGTGTTTCCTGGGTGGCCTGTACCGCGGCGCAGAGTCCGGCGACGCTGTCGGCGCGCATTTTTTCCATTACCCGTGCCCGGTGGGTTTCCACCGTCTTGACGCTGATTTCCAGCGCCTGCGCGATTTCCTTGTTGGTCTGGCCGCGCACCACCAGGCGCAGCACGTCGAGTTCCCGCTGGGTGAGCAGCGCCATGCGCGCCTGGAGGGCTGCCTGATGGCGGCGTCGCTGCTTGCGCTCACGGTCCAGGCGCAGGGCCTTCTGCACGCGCTCGAGCAGATCCTGGTCGCCGTAGGGTTTGGGCAGGAAATCGAGGGCGCCGGCTTGCATGGCGCGGACGGCCATGGGAATGTCGCCGTGGCCTGAAACGAAAATGATGGGGATGTCGATGTTGCGGCGCTGCAATTCGGTCTGCAATTCCATGCCGCTCATGCCGGGCATGCGCACGTCGAGAATGAGGCAACTGGGCAGGCCCGGGCGGTAGGCCGCGAGAAAGGATTCCGCCGATTCCAGGGCGCAGACCTCGACTTCCAGGATGCCGACCAGGAAGCCCACCGATTTTCGCGCCACGGGGTCGTCATCGACCACGTAGACTACGGGGACGGGCAGGGGGATTGCGTGCGGTTCAATCGAGTTCATGGGGCGGAGCGAGTTCGAAGTGAAAAGCCTTGCCCCCATCGGACAAAGGGAGGACGGAAAGACGACTGCCGTGATTTTCCAGCAGGGTGCGGCTGATGGAAAGCCCCAGGCCGAGGCCGTCGGTCTTGGTGGTGAAGAAGGGTTCCCCGATGCGCTTGAGAATTTCCGGCGACAGCATGGGGGCCGGGTCTTCCACTTCGACCACGATCCCCTGGCCGCTCCCGGGGCGGGAGCGGATGGTCACCTGACGTTCCTTGGCCGGCAGGGCTTCGCAGGCCTCCACCGCATTCTTGACCAGATTGACCAGCACCTGCTCGATCTGGCTCCAGTTGGCGCGCAGGCCCGGGAGTTCCGGAGCCAGGTCGAGAACTACGCGCACGCCGGCGCTGCGGGCGAGCAGGTGGAAGGTCGGCAGGCTGGCGCTGACCAGGTGGTTGAGGTCCGTCTGTGCCGTGCGGGCGCCCCGCGGGCGGGCCAGGGTGCGCACGTTGCGCACCACGGTATCGGCCCTCTCCACTTGGCGCACCACTTCCTCCAGGGTTTCGGTCAGCGCCTCTTCTCCGACCTTGCCGCGCGCCAGGCGGTGTAGCAGGCCCCGGCTGAAATTGGCGATGTTTGACAGGGGCTGGTTGATTTCGTGGGCGATCATGGTGGCGATCTCGCCTACTGCCGCCAGGCGGGCCGCATGGGCGACCTGCTCGCGCAGATTGCGTTCCCGCGCTTCCAGGGCACGGCGCTCGGAGATGTCGTCCAGCAGGATGACCCAGTTGGCGATATGGCCGTCGTCGCCAGGGATGTCGGAGATCGCCGCCCGCACGGCGCGGGTTTCCCCGTCCTGTCGCTGGATATGGACTTCCAGGGTGCCTTGGGACAGCGGCCCGGCCTCGGCCGGTATGCCATGGGCGGGGGGGGCATAAAAGCTGCGTACGTCGCGATTGACCAGTTGCACGGGAGAGCAGCCGAGGATTTCGCAGGCCCGGGGGTTGGCGTATTCCACGCGGGCATCGCGGTCGGTGATGACCACCCCGACGAGATTCTCGTCCACCGCCCGGTAGAACTTGCGCAACTCGGCGGAAAGGTTGGGATCTGCCGGCGTGCCAAAGCAGACGACGAAATCCGGCTTCTCATCATTGACCGCCACGGGGAGGGCGCTCATGTCCAGGCGGCGGCCCTGGGATTCCAGTTCCCAGTAAGCCGGGACCAGGGTGCGCGTCGCCCGGCTATTGCGGCAGTTGGCGCCGGCCGGGCCGCACAGGGTCGAGCAGCAGGGACGGCCGACCTTCATGCCCAGCAGGTCGTGGGCCTGACGGTTGGCCATGCGCACGCTGCCTACTGTATCGACCAGGGCGACCGGAAAGGGGAGCTTGTCGAAGGCCTCGCTCCAGCGGGCCAGGGCCAGGTCGAGGACAGCGCGGTCATGGTCGGGTTCCTGCGCCCGGGACGCCTCGGGGCGCAAGGACCAGGCGATGCCTTGCACGCTGCCGTTCTCGTCCCGCACCACCCGGGCCGCCGCCCGCAGGGGGCAGAGACCGCCACCCTGGCGGCGCGCCGGAAGCAGGATGTCGTCCAGGTTGGCCCCGGCATCGAGGGCGGCGCGCAGGTCGATCTGGGTGCTGCGGGCGAGGCTGAGAACCGAGGGCAGGCCGAAACCGACGGTCCGCTCGGCGGACCAGCCCAGCAGGGCTTCCGCCGCAGGGGGCCAGTGGAGGATGCGCAACTGGGTATCGGTGGGCACGAAAACCGTGCGGGCGAGGTCGGCAAAGGCCCCGACCCAGCGTGCCGTCGCGTCTTCCTGCAGGCTGTCTTCGCTTGCCACGCG
>SSTB01000066.1 GCA_009469665.1 Azonexaceae bacterium
CAGGCCTTTTCCTGGACTCTCGACCGTCTTGGCTACTGGCGGCACAACCGCATTCTTTGGGCCGGCGGCACGACACCGCCCGAGCTCGATCATCTGGTCATGGCGCTGCGGCGCGAACTGGGCACGGTGGGCATCGCGGGTCCCAATGCCGACCGCCGCTTCTTTCCCCATATGACCCTGGCCCGCAAGTTTCCCCCTCCCACGGCGCTCCCTGTCCTGAGGCCACTGTCCTGGATATGCGGGGACTTCGTTCTGGCACGCTCCAGCCTTCTTCCCGGGGGGCCGTCCTACGACCTCATCGGCCGCTGGCCTCTGCGAACGCCAGACTGAGCCTTGCCCGCAGCCCCCCGCCCTCCCGGGGTAAGAGATCGAGCCGCCCACCGTGCAGGCGAGCCGTACGGTCCACGATGGCCAACCCCAAACCGGTGCCGGTGACGTTGCTGCGGGCGGTATCGCGGCGGGTGAAGGGGCGCTTGAGCCCTTCAGCCTCCTCCGGCGGTATGCCGACACCTCGGTCGCAGACTTCGATGAAGAGTGTGCCGCCTTCACGTCCTGCGCTGACCTCCACCGGCGAGGCCCCGTACTTGAAGGCGTTGTCTATAAGATTGGTGACCGCCCGGCCCAAGGCTCGCTGGCGCCCCACGCAAGGTGGCAGGGGGTCGATGCGGCAAGCGACCTCGCGCCCCAGGGCGCGCTGCCGCCCGACCACGTCTTCGAGTAGGGCGTCGATACGGACCGGGGCGGGGACTTCGCCCCCATCGCCACGGGCATAGTCCATGAACTGGGCGATGACCGCCTCCATCTGATCGATATCCGCCGCTACCGCGTCCCGCGCGCTTTCCGAGGCAATGCTCAGTTCCGCCTCCAGGCGCAGGCGGGTGAGGGGCGTGCGCAGGTCGTGGGAAATTCCGGCCAGCACCTCGGCCCGGTCTCGATCGTGCCGAGCGAGGTCGGCGGCCATGAGGTTGAAGGCCGCCGCCAAGTTGCGCAGCTCGTCCGCTCCGGTCTCCGGCAGAGTCGCGGGAGTCTGGCCCCGCCCGACCGATGCGGCGGCCACGCCCAGCGCCTTGAGCGGACGGGTGATGCGCGAAGCGATGAACCAGGCGACGGCGAGGGCGAGTCCCAGGGCGAGGAGCCCCCAGGCCAGCCAGTGCCAGCCGAAGGTGCGCAGGGCGCGCTCCTGGGGCAGGATAAGCCAGTACTCGTCTTCGTCCTGGTCGTCTAGGCGGAAACTGACCCAGAACCCGGCAACTTCATTGACCGCCAAGGACAGTCGGGTGTGATCCCCCAGCAGGGCTCGCGTGCGGGTTCGCACCAGATCGATGTAACGATCGTCAGGCAGGGGTTCGAGGACATCGTCCGGTTCGACGGGTAGTAGCCGGATGCCCTCCCGCGTCATCAGTTCGACGAAGAGATCGGGGCGTCGCTCGGGGGCCGAAGCGAGCAGGGCGGCCCGGATGAGATTGACCGTACTGGCAGCCAGCTGGGCGGTCTCCCTTGCACGGGGCTCGGCTTCCGCCCTTTCGAAAAGCGTCAGCCAGGCGGCGGTGGTCAGTAGGACCAGAGTAGCAATGAGAAAGAAGGTACGCGCCAGCAGCGAACGCGGGAGTTTCATCGCCACGGCCACGCTCGGTTCATTCGCGGCTCTTGCCATCCGGCACAAAGACGTAACCAAAGCCCCACACCGTCTGGAGATAGCGCGGTTGCGCCGGATCCACCTCGACCAGCTTGCGCAGGCGGGAAATCTGCACGTCGATAGCACGGTCGAAGGGCCCCTGTTCACGGCCCCGCGCCAGGGTCATTAATTTGTCCCGGGACAGGGGTTCGCGCGGGTGCTGCAGCAGAACCTTGAGAACGGCGAATTCCCCGGTGGTAAGGGCGATGATTTCGTCCCCGCGCTTGAGCGTTCGTGCCGCCATATCGACCTCGACCTGGCCGAAGGAAATCGACTCCACCTCGGCCTCCGGCGCCCCTGGGGGAGTACTGCCGCGCCGGCGCAGCACGGCATGGATGCGGGCCAGCAATTCCCGTGGGTTGAAAGGCTTGGGCAGATAATCATCGGCCCCCATTTCCAGGCCGACGATGCGGTCAATGTCCTCGCCTTTGGCGGTGAGCATGATGATGGCGGTCGTGTCGCCTGTTCCCCGCAGGCGGCGGCAGATGGTCAGACCGTCTTCGCCCGGGAGCATGAGATCCAGGACGATGAGGTCGAAATGCTCCCGGGTGCGAGCCCGGTCCATCTGGGGCGCGTCGGCGACGGCGCGAACTTCAAAACCCTGCTCGCCCAGGTAGCGCGACAGGAGATCCCGGAGACGGATGTCGTCGTCGACGACGAGAATGCGGTGTTGGCGTTCGGTCATGGCAGCAAGGATAATGGCGGCGTTGAAAAGGCAGCAGCGGTGATGGGCTTGAATGGTAACAAGCTTTTTGCCGCTTCCGCTGTGGCAACAGGTGCTTACACCTTGCGCGCCGCCGCAGAACCCCTCATTGGCGTTTCGGGGCGAAAATGCCCCATCGGCCCAATCCGGCCCGCTTCGGAGTCGAGGATGAAAAACAAGTTCGCGTTCGCCTGTACCACACTGGTGGTAAGTCTTACGGCTGCAGGTCAGGCTTGCGCCGATGTTCCGGACGATACGCGCGGACTTCGCCTGGAAATACACGTCCTTGCGCTGCGAGAGCGGAGTGCTTCCGAGACGCCTGCGCAGATCCTCGAACTCGCCCGCCTGCCGCAGGAACAGCGACAGCAAATGCGCCAGCAGATGCGCGAGCAATGGCAACAGAATCCCCCGGACAACTGGGATGGCCGACACCAGCCTATGCCTGCGACCCCGATTTCCCAGGAGGAGCGCCATCGCTTGCGGGAGGAAATGCGCGGCCAGCAAGAGCCGCGCGGCGAAGGACGCGGCCGACGGGGCGGCTGGCACTGAGCGACAACCGCGCAGCCGCTTTGAAGGCATGCCGTTCAGCGACCCGGCCTCGTCATAGCGAATTCATCTCACGACAACGGGATTGCCCCCTCTTCTTCGTTGTGGCACCGTAGCAGCTTTCTGACTCCACGGGGGAAAACCATGTCCACGCTGCGTTTCCTGGCGGTCGCTGCCGCTGTCGCTCTTGCCGCACCTGCCGTTTCGGCCGATACCCTGGGTCGGATCAAGGCCAGGAAGAGCATTTCTCTGGGCTATCGCACCGCGTCTGTGCCATTCTCCTACGTGGGTGACGATGGCAAGCCCACCGGATACTCGATCGAGCTGTGTTCGAAGGTGGTCAATGCCATCCAGAGCCAATTGAAGCTGCCCCGCCTGGACATCAAGTGGGTGGCGGTGGAGCCCGCCAACCGGGTAGCTCGGCTGCGCAAAGGCGAAATCGACCTCGAGTGCGGTTCTACTACCGCCAATCTCAGTCGGCGGCGGGACGTCGACTTCAGCCTGCTCACCTTCGCAGACGGCGGCAGTTACATTACGGCCAAGGGTTCTGGTATTTTTGCCCTTGCCGACCTCAAGGGCCGGCGCACCGGTGTGGCCACTGGAACGACCACGGAGGCCACGCTGCGACGGGCCATGGAGAAGGGTCGCTTCGCCACCGAGCTGGTTGCAGTCAAGGACCACGGCGATGGTTTGCGTCTCCTCAATGAAGGCAAGATCGACGCCTACGCCTCGGACCGTGGCCTGCTCGCAGGGCTTATCCTGGCAGCAGGCAAGCAGGAGGCTTGGGAACTGGGCAGCGAGTTGTATTCCTACGAACCCTATGCCCTCATGATGCGCCGCAACGACGCCGATTTCCGCCTGGTGGTGGATACCGAACTGGCGCGTATCTACCGTACCGGCGAACTGTTCGCCACTTATGACCGCTGGTTCGGCGCCATCTCCAAACCCGGCCCCCTGCTCGACTCGATGGTTTTCCTGCTCGGGCTCCCGGAATAGGGCTCCTGTACAATGGCGGGCGATGAAAATCCTCGCCCTGGAAACCTCGACGGAAGCCGGTTCCTGCGCCCTATACCTGGATGGCACCGTCCTGGAACGGCACTGTCCCGCCGCTCGTCCCCACAGTGAAACCCTGCTGCCCCTGGTGAGGGAACTGCTGGGGGATGGCGAACTTGCTCTGGGCGATCTGGATGCCATCGCCTTCGGCCGGGGACCCGGAGCCTTCACCGGGCTGCGCGTGGCCTGTGGCGTGGCCCAGGGGCTGGCTGCCGGTGCCGGGCTTTCGCTGATAGGCATCGGCAGTCTGGACGCCCTGGCGTGGAACGCCGGGGGTGACGCGGTGCTTGCAGTGCTCGACGCGCGCATGGGCGAGATTTATTGCGCCGCTTTCCGCCGCAGTAGGAGTGAGCTGCGCCTGGCGGACGGGGTCCGCGTTCTGGCGCCCGGCGATCTGATTCTGCCCGAAGGCGCCTGGCAGGCCGCCGGCAATGCGCTGGCCGCCTACCCGGAACTTTACGCAAGGCTGCGATCCGCGGGTTTTTCCTGTCAGGCGGACGCCATGCCTTCGGCGGCTGCGGTGGCGCAGCTTGCCGCTGGGCGCTGGCTGCGGGAAGGTGGCCTGGACGCGGCCGATGCCACGCCCTTCTACGTGCGGGACAAGGTCGCCCGGACCACCGCGGAACGGTTGGCCAAAGGGGGACGGGCATGAGCGTGCCGGCCGCCTGGAGCCCCACGCTTGAACTGGAACCGCTTCGGGAAAACCAGATCGACGCAATCACGGACCTGGAGGGGGGGCTGCAGGCCTTTCCCTGGAGCCGGGGCAATTTTCTCGATTCCCACCAGGCTGGCCATAGCGTCTGGGTCGCGCGACTGGGCGACGTCCTCGTCGGATTTTCGGTGGTAATGAGTGTCATCGACGAAGCGCACCTGCTCAATCTTGGCGTGGCGGCCGGCCAGCAGCGTCAGGGTATAGGCTCCCGCCTGCTGCGTTGTGCCATGGAGACGGCCCGCAGCGGCGGCGCTCGGCGCTTCCTGCTCGAGGTTCGTCCCTCGAATGGGAGGGCCATCGACCTGTATCGCCATTTCGGATTTTCCCGCGTGGGTCTGCGGCGGGGGTATTACCCGGCCCCGGACGGACGTGAAGACGCCATCGTCATGGCGAGGGAATTGTGACCGATCGCCGCACGCTGCTTGCCGAGATGGGTATCGCTCCGCTCTGGCGTTTGCGCAGCACCGAAGCGGCCGAGGGTGCCCCCGCAGCACACGGCGGGGAACACGTGACGGAAGAAGCCGCGCCAGCGCCCATGACCGCGGCGGGGGCTTGGGACGAACTGGCCCGCCAGGTCGCCGACTGCCAAGCTTGTGCCTTGTGTCGCCAGCGCAAACAGGCCGTCCTCGGCGTCGGCGACCGGGAGGCGGACTGGCTGTTCATCGGTGAAGGCCCGGGAGCCGAGGAAGACGCCCAGGGCGAACCCTTTGTCGGCCAGGCGGGCAAACTACTCGACGCCATGCTGGCCAGCATTGAGCTGCGGCGGGGCGAGGGGGTCTATATCGCCAACGCGGTCAAATGCCGGCCGCCGGGTAACCGTACGCCAGAAGCCGAGGAGATGGGTGCCTGCCGACACTTCTTGGAACGGCAGATCGAACTCCTGCGTCCCCGCATCATCGTTCTCCTGGGAAGGTCCGCGGCAAGCACCCTCCTGGGCGCCGACCGCGCCCTGGCGTCCCTGCGCGGGCGCAGTCACGATTACCGGGGGATTCCCGTCGTCGTCACGTATCACCCAGCCTATCTGCTGCGCAATTTGCCGGAAAAGGCCAAGGCCTGGGAAGATTTGCTTTTTGCCCGCCGCGTGGCGCGGGAATCCGCCGCCGAGGGCCAACTCCCTCTTTGAACCGCGCCTTCAGTGGCCGCGAGTGTCGTCCAGATGGGCTACGTCGTCGTAGCGCCGCTGGTTGGCTTCGTGCAAGCGTTTGACGAGGTGCATGGCTGCCGAAACGAAAGCACCGAAAAGCGTCAGAACCACGTAGATGGAGAGATTCGCCCGGATCATGGCGTAATACAGGCCGGTCATCATCAGGATCGAGAGGTTCTCGTTGAAGTTCTGCACGGCGATGGAATGGCCCGCCCCCATCAGAATGTGGCCTCGGTGCTGCAAGAGCGCATTCATCGGCACGACGAAGAATCCGGACAGGCCCCCGATGAGGATGAGCAGCGGAATGGCCAGTTCGATGTCGCGGACGAAATTCATGACCAGGACGATGAGGCCCATGGCGATGCCGAGGGGGATGACCTTCACGGAGCGGCGCAGGGTGATGAACCGCGCCGCACAGGCCGCGCCCACTGCGACGCCCACGGCCACAACCCCCTGGAGCATTGAGGATTTGGACAGATCGAGCTGCAGGGAGACCTCGGCCCATTTGATGACAATGAACTGAAGTGTCGCTCCGGCGCCCCAGAATAGCGTGGTGACCGCCAGAGACACCTGGCCTAGCTTGTCCCGCCAGAGCAGCAAGAAGCAATGGTTGAATTCGTGGATCAGATACCAGGGATTACGCTTCAGGGGCTTGTGGTCCACCGAAGTCTCGGGCACATAGAGGTTGAAGAGGGCGGCGAGGACGTAGAGCACGCCGATGATGGTGATGGCCATCTCCCCTGCCGTGTCGATACCGGTACTTACGATGGGAACGTCGAGGGCAAGAAGGGTGCTGGCGATCTCCGGCTTGATGAGGGTTCCGCCGATGACCACCCCGAGAATGATGGCACCGACGGTGAGTCCTTCGATCCAACCGTTGGCGACCACCAACTGGCGCGCGGGCAGATACTCGGTCAGGATGCCGTACTTGGCCGGCGAATAGGCCGCTGCCCCCAGGCCGACCACAGCGTAGGCGGCGAGGGGGTGAACCGCGAAGAACATCATGCCGCAGCCGACGATCTTCACCGTGTTGCTGACGAACATGACCCGCCACTTGGGCATCGAGTCGGCAAAGGCGCCGACGAAGGCGGCGAGGACCACGTAGGACAGGGTAAAGAAGGTTTTGAGAAGCGGTTCGTATTCGGCCGGGGCGTGCATGTCCCGCAGGGCCGAGATGGCGACGATGAGCAGGGCGTTGTCGGCCAGGGCGGAAAAAAACTGCGCGGCCATGATGATGTAGAAGCCGAAGGGCACGGAAGCGGTCTCGGTCTTGGTTTTCGTTGTCGGCGAGGGTTATATCATGGTTTCGCCGCAGGGTTGGTTTCAGCCCTTTTCCGGCCTCAGGCGCTCGTCATGGCCTCTCAGGCGGCGCAGCGTTTGCAGGGCCGCCTGAAAGTCATAACCGGCGATCTGCCGGTCCAGAACTTCGCTGTCGCTTCCCAGGGCGGCGCGTAGATTGGCCGCGCTCTCGCGGAAGAGCGTGGCCGAGCGGATGTCGTCCTGGGCCAGCAGGGTTTCCAGGGCATCCAGGGTGCGGCTAGCGCCGGCCCAGTCCGTAGGTTGATCCACTGGTGTCTGGTCGAAGGGCAGGGCCGTGATAGCGCTGACCAGCCGGCCGAGTTCCATTCCCATCGCCAGGCGGGCGGGTTCCACGGCGTCGTGTCCGTCGGCCAGCGCTTTTTCGAGGGCGGCGGCCAGTTCCATCAGGCGGGGTGCCCCGACTGCTCCGGCGGCGCCCTTGAGGGAGTGGGCCTGCCTCCGGGCATCGGCACTGCGACCCTCGACGAGCAATTGGCGAATCGATTCGGCGTCGCCCGCGTGCTCGGAGGCAAACATCTCCACCACCCGCACGTAGGTGCGCACCTTGCCCCTCAGGCGGCGCAGTCCGATGTCGGCTCCCAGGCCGGGAATGGCGCGCAATTTCTCCAGCATCCCTGTTGGATCGGGCTCAACCGGACTCACCGGTGGGGCAGGAAGTGGGGAAACGGGGTGTGTGGCAGGCAACCAGCGGGACAGAGTCGCGTAGAGGAGGGCCGGGTCCACCGGTTTGGGGATATGGTCGTTCATGCCGGCCGCAATGCAGAGCTGGCGGTCGGCCTCGAAGGCGTTGGCGGTAAGGGCGACGATGGGAACTTCGCCGTAGCCCGGCAGATTGCGAATGGCCCGGGTCGCTTCCAGACCCGACAATTTCGGCATCTGGACGTCCATGAGGATGATGCGATAGTCCTTCTTGCCAGCCATGCTCAGCGCGGCCTCACCGTCTTCGGCCAGATCGGTCTGGAATCCAAGGCCGGCGAGGAGTTCGAACATGACTTCGCGGCTGACCGGGGTATCCTCGGCCAGCAAGAGCGGGCATCCCGCTGCGCGGGACGCCAGTTCCCGTTCGATCTGGTCGGTGTTCGCCAGAAGCGGGGGGGGCTCCTCGCCATGCCCGTGGGGCGCGCGGGGAAAGGCCGCTTCGAACCAGAATAGGCTTCCCTGTCCGGGCACGCTGTCGCAGCCCACACTGCCCCCCATCAACTGGGCCAACAGGCGGCAGATCGCGAGCCCCAGGCCCGTTCCCCCGTAGCGGCGGGTGGTGGACGAATCGGCCTGCTCGAATTCGTTGAACAGGCGCTCCCGGGCCTCGGGATCAATACCGACGCCCGTATCCTCAACCTCCAGGCGCAGGCGGACGACGGCAGAATCGGCATCCACGGCCCGTGCCCGCAGGATGATGGCACCCCTTTCGGTGAATTTGATCGCATTGGCGGCGTAATTGATGACGATCTGTCCGATGCGGGTCGGGTCGCCCCGCAGGAGCACGGCGGCGGCGGGTTCCACTACCTTGGTCAGCACGAGGCCCTTCTGGGCGCTACGCTCGGTCAGCATGGAGATGGCGTTGTCGAAAATGCTGACGGCGGAGAAATCGCCGACGTCTAGGTCCACCTTGCCGGCTTCGATCTTGGAGATGTCAAGGACGTCGTTGATGATGGACAGCAGATGCTGGGCCGAATCACCGATCTTCTTCAACTGGTCGACCTGCTTGGGGCTCTGGATCTGACGCAGGAGGAGATGGGTAAGGCCAATGATGGCGTTCATCGGAGTGCGAATCTCGTGGCTCATATTGGCCAGGAAGGCGGTCTTGGCCCGGCTGGCGGCCTTGGCGGCATCGCTCGTCCTGGCCAGGGCGATCTCGGCGCGGCGGCGCATCACGATGCGCCACAGGTCGTTGGCCACCGCGCCCAGCTCGCTGCATTCCGCGTCGCTGTAGGCGTGGTCACGGCCCGAAACCCCGAACACCGCGCGAACGCGCTCGGACTCCACCACGGGGGCCGCGATCTGGCTGCCGCGGAGGGCGGCAGAAGCTTCCCCGATGCCCGGGACATCGCCAGCCAGCGGCTTGCGCGCCTCGCAGCAGCGCCGAGCCAGGGTCTGCAGCGCACCGCAGTCGGGACAACTCATCCAGTCGGCGCAATGGAAGCGCCGGTCGCGGTCATAACCTTCGACACCGAGAATCGTGCCTTCCTCGTCGTAGCTCACCAGCCAGGCCAGGCGGCTGCCGAAGAGGCGGGCCGCCTCGGCCAGGCAGAGCCCGACCAGGGTCTGCTCATCGAGTCCCTCGGCTTGCCGCGAGATGCCGTAGAGCGCCTGGTGCCGGTGGTCGCTGGCCTGCAGCCGCAGATTTGCCGCCTCCAGCTCGCCGGTACGTTGGCGCACCAAATCCTCCAGGTGCTGCCGGTGCTGCTCGAGTTCCAGGCTGGTTTCCTTGCTTTCGGTGATGTCGATGCAGTGCCCAATAAAACCCAGGAATTCACCCCGCCGGTCGTAACGGGGCCTGCCCTCGTCCATGATCCAGCGATAATCGCCGTCGTGGCGAAGGAGGCGGAAGACCAGACCGAAGGCTTCCCTTGTGGCGATGGCTTGGCGATAGGTCTCCTCGCAGGCTTGGCGGTCGTCCGGATGGATTCCGGCAATCCAGCCGTCGCCAGCTTCGTCCTCCAGGGTCCGTCCCCGGAAATCCAGCCACGGCCGGTTGAAGTAATTGCCGCGCCCCTCGCTGTCCGCGGTCCAGATGAGCGCCGAGCCCGAATCGGCGAGGAGACGGTACTGGAACTGGATTTCCTCCAGAGGGGTGAGATCCACCTCGATGAAGTAGACCTCCGGGGCCCCTTCGCTCCCCCTTTGCAGAACCGGGCTGGAAAAGACGGTGACCGGTGCGCCGTCCCTGCGCACCAGAGGATATTCCCCGGCCTCTAGGGGGGGGCCGCCCGCGACCCAGGCGCGGAAAGCCCCCGCCAGCGCATCGCGACGCTCGGGCGGCCAGAGGAAGTCACCGAAACCGAGGGCTCCCGCCGCGGTGGCCGAGTAGCCATAGAGCCTTTCACAGGCTTGATTCCAGAGCACCACGCGACCCATCGCATCGTAGCCCCGCACCGCAATCCCGGCGATACCCTCGAACAGGGCGCGGAAACGCTTCTCGCTGGCCCGCAGGGCAGCCTCGGCATCACGGCGATCGGTGACGTCAGTCCACAGGGCGGAGAGAAAGGTCTGCCCCCCCACGCCGACCACCCGGTAGCTACTGCGCACGTGCCGGATCGAGCCGTCCCAGTGCAGGTGGTCCAGGTCGAAATCCATGCCGCCGGCGGCGAGAATGTCCTTCACCCGGGCCTGAACCTCACCCCTGGAGAGCCCGGCGATCACGTTCCACAGGTGCAGGCGGGAAAACTCCTCACGGCTGTAGCCCAGGCTACGGCTAGCGGCATCGTTGAATTCGACGAAACCGAGGCTGACCGTATCGATGAGCACGATGCCGTCTCGGGCCTGACTGACGATGGCGCGGAACACCTGTTCCCGGGCGACCAGAGCCGCCTCGGCGGCCTTGCGCTCGCTGATGTCGGCCAGGGTACCCACGGTGCGGGCCAGGCGGCCGTCCTTGTCGCGGGCGGCAACCCGGGCGCGGTAGCGGATCCAGAAGTGGCTGCCGTCGAGCCGGCACAGGCGGCATTCGGCGTCGAAAATGCGGTCCTCGCGGTAGCAGCGCCGGGCCGTATCCAGGAAGGCCACCCGGTCGGCCCCATGGATGATGGCGTGCCACTCCCGGGCGGATACGGGCAATTGCGCATGGTCGCAACCCAGCAGCACTGCCATGGTCGGGCTCCAGGTGAAGCGGTCGGCAGCGAAGTCGTATTCCCAGACGGCGATTCCCGTGCTCTCGAGCACCAGGGCAAGGCGGTCCTCGAAGTCGTGTTTGACCGATTCCAGCACCTCGTGCTGTTCCCAGGCTTCCTCGATGATTTCCATGCCCAGGCGCTCGAGCAGCCGGTGCTGGCTGACCATGCCCACCACGCGGCCCGCCCCGTCAACCACCGCCATGTGGCGAAACTTGCCGGCGTCCATGGCTTCCAGGGCGTTGATCACCGTGGCGCCGGGCCCGACGGCATGGACCGGAGTCGTCATGGCCTCGGCCACAGGCATGTGGTCCAGATCGCGACCCGCCGTCAAGAGGCGCGGCATGTCGCGCTCGGTCAGGATGCCCGTGGGGGCGCCGTTCTCGCTGACCAGAACGTAATCCCACTCTTCCCGCAACATTAGGGCGAGTGCTTGCGATACCGGCGCCTGGGGGAGGAGGACCGGCATGTTGCGGTCCATCAGGGCGCCCAGGTCGGCGCTGTGGCGGAAGACCTCGTGGCCCAGGTGAGTGCGGAAGTCGGTTTCGGTAGCGATGCCGATGGTTTCACCCAGGACGTCGGTCGCGACCAGATGGCGGACCTGATGGCGACGCATGGTCTCGTAGGCCTTGCGAAAGTCCAGCGAAGCGGCCACGGCGACCACCGGGGTGCTCATCACGCTGGCAACGGCGAGATCGGCCTGGGTGTGGTCGGCCAGGAGACGCAACAAGTCGCGCTCGGTCAGGATGCCCACCGGGCGGCGGTTGGTCTGGATCACCAGGCTGGATATACGCGCCCGGCTCATGGCGAGGGCAGCCTCGCCCAGGGTGCAGTCCGCCGCGACCCCGATGGCGCCCGGGGTCATGATGTCGGCGAGGGTCAGATCAGCCAGGTGGCGGACCGTCATCCTGATAACGCTCCGCAATACCGCAGAATTGCTCGAAAGCCGCTTCGAAGGCAGTCGCCACGGCGGGATCGAAATGACTTCCGCTGCCGTTCACGATGATCTGACGAGCCTCCTCGTAGGGCATGGGCGGTTTGTAGACCCGCCGGCTGATGAGAGCGTCGAACACATCCGCCAGGGCCATCAGGCGGGCGGAGAGAGGAATCGCGGCCCCGCGCAGGCCCTCGGGATAACCGCTGCCGTCCCACTTTTCGTGATGGTAGTGGGCAATCTCCTTGGCCACGGCGAGAAACTCGACTGGCTCCTCTGCGTCCCGCTCGGCCTGGGCGATGGCTTCGGAGCCCAAGGCGGCGTGGGTCTTCATGATCTCCCATTCCTGGGGCGTCAGCTTGCCGGGCTTCAACAGGATGTGGTCGGGGATGCCCACCTTGCCGATATCGTGCAGGGGCGCCGAGCGTGCCAGGGTCTCGATGGCCCGATCACTCAAGGCTTCAGCGTGGCACCCGCCGGCGCGCAGTTCCCGGGCCAGGCAGCGTACGTATTCCTGGGTGCGGCGCAGGTGATTGCCGGTTTCGGGATCCCGGGTTTCCGCCAAACGGGCGAGGGCATGGATGCTGACCTCCTGGATGAGCTGGTTTTCGCTCATGCGGCGGCTCACTTCGGCTTCCAGGTAGGTGTTCTGGTCGCGCAGCCAGTCGCGGGCCAGCTTGAGTTCGAGTTGGGTACGCACCCGGGCGAGGACGATGGCGGGTCGCAGGGGCTTGGTGATGTAATCCACCGCCCCACCGTCGAGGCCGCGTTCTTCCGCTTCCGTGCTGTCCATGGCGGTCACGAAGACCACCGGAATGTCCCGTGTGCGCGGATTGGCGCGCAGGCGGCCCAGAACTTCATAGCCGTCCATCTCCGGCATCATCACGTCGAGCAGGATGAGGTCGGGAATCGGATCGCCCGCCGCGATCTGCAAGGCCCGCCGCCCGGAGTTGGCGGCACGGACCCGATAAGTCGGCTGCAGGAGTTCCCCGAGCACCGTCAGGTTTTCCGGCGTGTCGTCAACGATCAGGATGGTGGCCTGGCGCGTTTCCATGGGAGTCCCCGGTTGCACGGGGTACGGGGAATTGATCTAGGCCGGCATTATGGCGCCCCGCGGCGGCCTTTGTCACCCTTGCCACGGCGGTTTCCCGGCCGGCGCAAACGTGTTTGAATAGCAGCTTTTGGTCTTCGGGGGGCAGGATGGGCGACCGGCGCTTGCAGGTGTTTCACGCCCTGGCGCAGCACCGCAGCTTCTTACGTGCCGCGGATGCCCTGTTCATGAGCCAGTCGGCGGTTCATTTCCAGATTCGGCAACTGGAAGCGGAATTGAACACACGCCTTCTGGAGCGGGGCAAGGGTGTCCTCGACCTGACGCCCTCCGGCCGAATTGCTTTCGGCTACGCCGAACGCATCCTCGCCCTGAGTCGCGAGATGGAGACCCGCCTGACGGAAATGACCGATGACATGCGCGGCGCGCTGCGGGTGGGCGCTTCCTCGGGCATCGGTGACCAGCTTCTGCCGGCCTTGCTGGCCGAGTTCAGCGGACTCTACCCCCAAGTGACGGTGCAGTTGCACATTGCCAATTCCACGTCCGTAGCCGAGGGCGTCGCTGCGGGAGACTGGGATTTGGGCCTCGTCGCCCTGCCGGGGCCGTTGCCTGGCCTGGATTGCGAATCCTGCGGCCAGACGGAATTGCGCGTCGTTTGCACCCCAGATCATCCCCTGGCCCGCAGCCGAACGGTCACCGGCCGCGCCCTCAAGGATTACGAAGCCGTGGTGCGGGAGCCGGGTTCCGGCAGCCGCCAGGCCGCGGAAGCCTTCCTGGCGGCTGCCGGCACTGGGTCCGACGCCATCAAGGTCGTCCTGCAGGCGAGCAGTACCGAAGCCCTGAAGGCCGCGGCGGCAACCGGCTTGGGCTACGCCATCGTCTTCGCCCATGCGGTCGAGCGGGAGGTAAGGGAGGGCAGCCTCGCTTCCATTCCCCTCAAACCTCGACTGACGCAGCATGTCTGTCTGGTCTACCGGCAAGGGCATTACCGTTCCCGCGTGGTCGCCACCTGCGGCGAATTCCTGCGTCGACGATTGCAGGAGACCCTGGTATGAACCTGGAAACCTCGGTTGGCCGCTTGTCGATGCCCGGAATGCCATCTGCCCTTGAACTCTGCGTCCCACCGAAACCCTCCCCTCTCGCATGGGTTCGCAACGAGCCCGCTAGCGCATCCGGGCGGGCGCCTGGCTTTGTCGCGCCTCCTCGCAGGCATCAGCCTGCCGCGTCGTCGCTTCGCGCCAAGCACCCACCCGAACGCACCAGCGGGCTCGTACAACCGAGGTTTCCAGGTTGAATCTGGCCCGCCCGATCCGCGCCGTCATCGACGGGGAAGCCCTGGCGGCCAACTACCGATTGGCACGGCGGCTGGCCGCCGGGGCCGGGACCTGGGCCGTGCTCAAGGCCGACGCCTATGGCCACGGCCTGTGGCGGGCGCTGGACGCCCTGGGCGACGCGGCAGACGGTTACGCCGTCCTGGAGGCCGAGACCGGCGCAGCCCTGCGCGAGGCCGGGGTCCGGCGGCCCATCCTGCTGCTGGAGGGCGTCTTTTCCGCCCGCGATGCCCGCCTGGCCAAGGAACTCGACCTCAGCTGCGTCGTGCATTGCCGCGACCAGTTCGCACTACTGCACGGCGGGGGGGCACTGCCGCCACTCTACGTGAAGATCAATACGGGCATGAATCGCCTGGGGTTTTCGGCCGCGGAAATCCCCTGGCTGCGGGAGCGGCTGTCCGAGCTTGACCCTGGCCGAACCACTTTGATGACCCATTTTGCCTCGGCCGATGGCCCAGAAGGCGTCGCCCCCCAGATGGCCCGCCTGAAGGCGCTGCTGCCCGAGTGGCGAGGAGCGGTCAGTCTGGCCAATTCTGCCGCACTCCTGCGCTACCCCGAAACCCGCGTGGGCTGGGTGCGTCCGGGAATCATGCTCTACGGATCCAGTCCCTTCGCCGAGGTCAGCGCGGCGAGCCTCGGCCTGCGGCCGGTGATGAGCCTCTGCTCGCAGATCATCGCCGTGCAGGATGTCGCCGCCGGTGAGGCGGTGGGTTACGGCGGCAGCTTCGTCGCCCCCAAGCGCCTGCGGGTGGGCATCGTGGCCTGCGGTTACGCCGACGGCTATCCCCGCCACGCCGGCACGGGGACGCCCATTGCGGTGCATGGTGGGCTGACCCGAACCCTGGGACGAGTATCCATGGACATGCTGGCCTGCGATCTTTCGGCCCTGCCCCAGGCCGGCTCTGGGTCGCCGGTGACCCTGTGGGGGCGTGGCCCCGGCGGAGAAGTTCCCGCCGACGACGTGGCCGCCGCGGCTGGAACCATCGCCTACGAGTTGTACTGCGCTTTGGCGGCCAGGGTGCCGGTGGACATGCTGCGTGGCCGATAAACGCCAGCCCCTGCGCCGCTACCTAGAACGACGCCTGGGCGGGGCCGGTTGGCTGCGCACCCAGACCTTCCTGGTCCTTGCCGCAAGCTTTCTGGTGGGCGGACTGGCGAGCCATCTGCTCCTGCGCCTGGGCGTGAGCGATCTGCGCCTGCGGCTGCCCCTGGTCGTCGTCGTCTCCTACGGGGCCTTTCTGGGTCTGGTGGGCGTATGGTTGCGAGCCACAGGCCTCGATGTCCTGAAAGTGAGGCTGGACCCGCAGCACGTCGAGCCCCCCACCGAAGGCAAGGATTCCAGTGCGGCGTCCCGCTTGGCCGACCGGGTGGAGACGGTGGGCGATGGCGTTTCCGGCATCGCCGATCTGGCCTCGGTGGACGCCGAGGGCTGCCTGCCGGCGATAGGCATTGCCGTAGCCGCCGCGGTCATCGGCCTGGTCGCCCTGGTGCTCTGGTGGATCATTGGGGGCTTCCTGGGGGCCGCCTCTGCGGCGCTCCTCGAAGCCGGCGTGGAAGCCGTGCTTGCCGTAGGCATGGCCCGGGCGGCGGGGGGCGGGGCAGCCTCCTGGGTCGAGGGAGCCCTGCGGGCCAGTTGGCTGTTCTGGCTTCTGCTCGTGGGGGCAGCCTTCGGTCTGGCCGTCTTGCTGCGCACCATCGATCCCGCGGCAGCGACCGTATTCCAGGCCGTGGCGGCTTTTCTTAGCGGATCTGGATAAACTTGCCCCGCATGATGAACCCTCCGATATCTGTCCCGGCCCGCTTCACCGCTCCCGACCCTGCAGCCCGGGAGAGGCGGGATTGCCTTCAAGCTGCCCCTTTGGCGCGCTGAATCCATGGCCAAGGCGAAGTCCCTTTACCTGTGCAACGAGTGTGGCGCCAGCAGCCCCAAATGGCAGGGTCAGTGCCCTGGCTGCGGGGAGTGGAACACCCTGGTGGAATCGGTCGTCCAGGAATCTGCCGGCGGGCGTTTCCAGCCCATCGCGCCGGGTTCCCGACTGCGCGTGCTGGCCTCCATCGAGGCGCGCGAGACCGAACGGCTGTCGACGGGCGTCGGCGAATTCGACCGGGCCCTGGGCGGAGGACTTGTGGCCGGGGGAGTGGTGCTCATCGGGGGTGACCCGGGGATCGGCAAGAGCACCCTTCTTTTGCAGGCCCTGGCGGCTCTTGCCGCCACCGAGGCGGTGCTCTACGTGAGTGGCGAGGAATCCGGCGAGCAAGTGGCCCTGAGGGCGCGCCGCCTCGGCCTGGAGACCGGAACGCTGCCCTTGCTGGCCGAAATCAACTTGGAGGCCATTCTTGCCGTCCTGAAGGCGGAAAAGCCCCGTGTGGCAGTCGTCGATTCGATCCAGACCCTGTGGTCCGATGCCCTGTCCAGCGCTCCCGGGTCGGTGGCCCAGGTACGCGAGTGTGCCGCCCAGCTCACCCGGGCGGCCAAGCAACTGGGCGTCACGGTCATCCTGGTGGGCCACGTCACCAAGGAAGGCTCCCTGGCGGGGCCCCGGGTGCTTGAGCACATCGTCGATACGGTGCTTTACTTCGAGGGCGACCCCCATTCGAGCTTCCGCCTGGTGCGTTCCTGCAAGAACCGCTTCGGGGCGGTCAATGAGCTGGGAGTCTTCGCCATGACCGACCGGGGCCTCAAAGGGGTCAGCAACCCCTCGGCCCTGTTCCTCTCGCGCCACGGCCACGAAGTGGCGGGCTCCTGCGTCATGGTGACCCAGGAAGGCACCCGTCCGCTGTTGGTGGAAATCCAGGCCCTGGTGGACAGCGCCCACGGCAATCCCCGTCGCCTCACCGTCGGCCTGGAGCCCCAACGCCTGGCCATGCTGCTGGCCGTATTGCACCGCCACGCGGGGGTGGCCTGCTACGATCAGGACGTCTTCGTGAACGCCGTGGGGGGCGTGCGCATCAGCGAACCCGCGGCCGATCTCGCCGTGGTTCTTGCGATTGTATCTTCCCTTAAAAACAAACCGTTGCCGTCGAAACTTGTAGTGTTTGGTGAAGTTGGTCTGGCCGGGGAAATCCGACCCGCGCCGCGGGGCCAGGAGCGCCTCAAGGAGGCGGCCAAGCTGGGGTTCACCCGGGCCCTGGTGCCGGAAGCCAATCGGCCCCGGCAGACCATCGCGGGGCTGGAGGTGGTGGCGGTTTCCCGCGTCGAGGAGGCCGTTTCGCGCCTCGCCGAACTGGTGGAGTGATGTTCAACCTTTCCCGCTACTTCTCCACCCTCAGTTTCATCCTGATCGTCCTGGCGGCGGGGGCCCTGGGGCCGCTGTACCGCGATCTTTCGGAGCGCCAGATGAGCACCCTGGCGGCGGACCGCAACGGGGCTTTCGCCCGGGTGTTCCACAATGTCCTGTGGGACGCCTACGCCGACGAAGTCCGCCAATCCTACGGCCACGATCCCGCCGCCCTGAGAGCATCGCCGGCCGGGGAAGCGCTGCGCCCTCGCCTGGCAGCGCTCCTGAAGGATACCGGCGTGATCAGTCTGCGCGTCCATAACCGCCTAGGGGTCGCGGTTTTCGCCAGCGACGCCGCTCAAGTAGGGACTTCCGCCGCCCTTCCGGCGGGCTTTCAGGCCGCCCTGACGGGTAAGGAAAACAGCGCCCTGATGGCCGGCGCCGCGTCCGGGGAGAAGGGGAGGGACATCCTGACCACCTACGTCCCCTTCCGGGATGCAGATGGCGCGGTCGAGGCCGTGGTGGAAATCGCCCAGGACGTCAGCCCCTTCACTGCCGAGGTCGGAAGAACCCTGTGGTGGGTGACGGCAGGGGTAGTGGCGGTATTCGCCCTCCTGTACCTGCTCCAGTTCCTGGTGGTGCGCCGGGCGCAGCAGATCCTGCGCATCCAGGATGCCAAGCTGGAAACCGCTCGCGCGACTCTGGAAATCCAGGTGGAGCAGCGTACCGCCGACCTGCGGCGGGCCAATCAATTGCTGGAGGGCGAGGTGGCCGAGCGGCGCCAGGCCGAGAGCAAGCTCAACTATCTGGCTTACCACGATCCTCTCACCGGGCTTCCCAATCGTCGCCGCTTCATCGAACGTCTGCGGGAGAGCGCCGAGGAGTCCCTGCGTCGGCAGGAGCGTCTGGCCGTACTGTTCATCGATCTGGATCAGTTCAAACAGGTGAACGATTCCCTGGGGCACACGGTAGGCGACGAGTTGCTGGTCGCGGTCGCCACCCGCCTGGCCGACCGGGTACGCCTCATCGACATGCTGGCCCGCCTGGGCGGCGACGAATTCATCTGCCTCATGGAGGCCATCCCGGGCCACGCCCCGGCGGCGGCACTGGCGGCAGAGATCATCTCCGCCTTCGAACAAGCCTTCCCGGTGGCCGGGCATGATCTCTATCTATCGGCCTCGGTGGGTATCAGCGTCTTCCCCGACGACGGCGACGACCCCGGCGCCCTCATGCGCAATGCCGATTCCGCCATGTACCGGGCCAAGGCCGCGGGGCGGGGGCATTTCCACTTTTATTCGCCGGATATGACGGA
>SSTB01000067.1 GCA_009469665.1 Azonexaceae bacterium
CGGCCAAGCTCGATGCACGGGCTGCCTGGCAACAGGCCCACACTGGCTGGCTGAACGTGACCGATGGCACCAAGGGTGGGCGCAAGCGGCGCGTGCCGATCGTCCGGGATGAGCAGCTCGCTGCCCTAGAACAGGCGGTCGAGGCTCAGGGTGATGACTGTTCATTGATCTTCCGCCGAATGTCTTACGAAGACTTCCGGCAGGAGTGCTATGGCCAGACGGTGCGTCATGGAATTCGCTTTCATCGTGAGCGCCATGCCTATGCGCAACAGCGCTATCGCGATCTGGTGGGCTTGGATTGCCCAGTGGCCAGTGGGATCGACCATGGCCGATCGCATCACTCCTGGCTGTCGAAGCAGTTGGGAATTTCACTGGATGCGGCGAAAGAGCTCGATGACACGGCACGGGATCAGATCGCCCTGGAGCTGGGCCACAACCGGCGCGAGGTGACCAATGCCTACCTTGGCTGACCAGGTTCGTCGCCGGGCGCATGTCTATGTCGCCCATGGCGGAAAATCCAACCGGCGCCAGCAGGTCGACCGCCTGGTCATTCTGGTCAACTGGATGCAGGCGAATTTCCGCGTGACCGGCCTGGAGCAGATTGGCAAGCGGCAGGTGATCGCATTCTGGAAAGCCCACCGAGACATGGCGCCGGCAACGGCTTACGCTTACTGGCTGGCCATCAAGGTGTTGTGGCAGTGGCTGGGGCGGGCCGAAGATCCCCCATCGCCAAGAGGTATGGATGCCGGCGTGGTCGCCTGAATGTAATGGTTTATGCATCTGCGCGAGCATAACTCATTACATTCTGTTGCCTCGATCACCAACTCGATCTGCATGTTGGCCGTCTACTGGTAATTGGCCATGGCCCAAGCGGTCGGGGGTATGAACCTTAGGTTATTTCTTTTATAGTTATTCTGATTACCGGGCTTTCACATTTCCAGCATTCTGTTTTCAAACGACTTTATCGGCTCTCTGCCCCTACTCAAACCACAGAAACTGTGGGTAACTTCGCGGCCGGCCCTACTCAAACCACAAGTCGCCGAGGCGGTTTAACTACTCATACGACAACCGTCTCCTACTCAAACCACAAACTTTTGCTCCGGAAATGCCGGTTACCGACAGGTATTGAGCGGCAATATTCATGCGTTTCTGGTTGAAACCTACTCAAACCACAAGCGTTTTCCTACTCATACCACAAGGTTGAGGGATTCCTGATACGGCCGCCGAACGACAGTGACACGATCATTGGCGATCCTCCATGATTCGAGAAGTCCGACCTCGACCAGGGCGGTGAGCGCGCGCACGATGGCGGTACGCAGATTGTCGGGGCGTTGAATCGTCAGGTCGGCGACGCGCTGGATGTCGGCGATTTTGAGCGGGAAGGGTTCGCGGTGACTGGAGAAATAGCCGTGCAGCCAGGTGGCCAGTCCTTCTGGCAGCCGGTTGCGCTGTGCCCAAGTCACATAGGTGTAATGGTGTCCCTTGAAGAGTTCAGCCAGCTGCTTAGCAAGCTTAACCTTGTAGCGTCGGAGCGGCTTGCCGGTGCCAAGATCTTGCCAGCAGAATTCCGGGATCATGCTCAACGAGATGGTGATCTGGGTGCGCTCTGCGTAGAAGGCCAGCGAGGTGGCCTGCAACCGACTCAGGCATTTGCGCAGATGGGCGTAGGCATCTCCTGTCGGCGTCCAGCCTACGGCCTTGCAGAAGGCATTGGGCGTGAATTCGACATACTCTCCCAAGGGTTTTTCGGCGGCGAACTGCACTAGCTGCAGCCAGACCGTGGCATCGTCTTGGCGGAGTTCCTCTCCGCGATAGGAGATTCGGCCCTTGCCGAGCATGGCCAGCACGACATCGTTCATGTGCCGGCGTGGCTGATTGCGATTGCGCGCGTTGAACAGGGCGCTGCGGAGAAATTCATTCGGGGCGCAACGTGCCTCGCTCGGCCAGATGGGCAGCTGCTCCCCGCGGTAGACATTCTTGAAGCGTTCGTGCGCCGGGAGAAATTTTCCGATTTGTTTGGCCATGGCTAGCCCGAGACGCTAACCGTTTCTCGCATTCGACGGCATTCGAAATCCGCCCTAAAAGGGCGCATTTCGGCACTCCGATGTCCCGGCAGTGATATTCAATACGCTCCATGAATATCAGCCAGCGAGAGTCTCGAATGAGCCAGCGTTTGATACGGTTGCCAGAAGTCAAGGCCATGGTCGGTCTGGGTACAACCTCGATCTACGACAAGATCAAAAAAGGGGAATTTCCAAAACAGGTAAAGCTTGGCCGCCTGTCAGGGTGGGTCGAGGCCGAGGTGCAGGAGTGGATCAGCCGGCAGATCGGCGCGCGTCGGCCTTCATTGGCACCAGGTTCGCATCAGACGTCGTTTTCTTGGACTCGATGAGTTTCTCTGGGATCTTGTCGATCCAGTCAGCCCAGGCCTGCAACATCTCTTTGCGCTCTGGGAGATATTCAGCATGGTTGTAGGCTGCCTTTGTCTTGTTGCCCTCGACATGGGCAAGCTGGCGTTCAATCCACTCCGACCGATACCCCATCTCGTGCAAGCGCGTTGATGCCGTGGCGCGAAAATCATGGCCGGTCCATAGGCCTGACGCATAGCCCATGTGTTCCAGTGCGCGATTGATGGTTGTCGCACTCATCACGTCGTCAGGCCGGCGAAAGTTCGGGAATAGCCATTTACATGAGCCGGTGATGTTCTTGAGTTCCGCAAGAAGAGAACTTGCCTGGCGAGGTAGTGGCACGACATGAACCCGTCGCATTTTCATGCGCTCAGCAGGAATCTTCCACTCGGCCGTTTCAGTATCGAACTCGATCCATTGAGCCTTACGCAGTTCGACGGTTCTCACGAAGGTGTAGAGCATCAGCCGCATGGCGATGACCGTGGTGCGGTTGCCACCATAGGCGGTCAGGCGAGCCTTGAAGTCACCGATCTGCTCCGGCGTCATTGGTTTGCTGTGATTCACCTGAGGACGTGACAACGCTCCTTTGAGTGCTGCCGCCGGGTCACCGTCTGCACGGAGGGTGACTACGGCGTGGCGAAATATGGCGGAACACCATTGCCGGAGCTGCATGGCATACGTTTCGGCGCCGCGTTTTTCCATCTCCTGAAGAATTTCCAGCAAATGCGCAGCGGTCACCTTGCGAATCGGGAGCCTGCCGATTTTCGGGAATGCATTGCTCTCCAGGCAGCTGGTTGCCTGCTTGAGGTAGTAGGGTGACCACTTGGCCGATTTGCGCTCCAGCCATTCACGGGCGACAGCCTCGAACGTATTGGATCGTTCGTGGATCTGCCTGATCCGTTCCGTCTTCTTCTCTTGGGTGGGGTTGATGCCCTGTTTGACCAGCTCGCGAATACGCTCGCGTTCGCGC
>SSTB01000068.1 GCA_009469665.1 Azonexaceae bacterium
CCGCCGCGGGCGGCCAGGGCGTCGAACTCCCTGAGCACCGCTTCTTCCACCAGGTCGGTCAGTTCCTCGATGACGAAGGCGCCCTGATTGGGGTTTTCGCAGCGGGCGAGACCCCATTCGCGATTGATGATGAGCTGGATGGCCAGGGCCCGCCGCACCGAGGCGTCGGTGGGCGTGGTAATGGCTTCGTCGTAGGCGTTGGTGTGCAGGCTGTTGCAGTGGTCGTAGACCGCGATGAGGGCCTGCAGGGTGGTGCGGATGTCGTTGAAGTCGATTTCCTGGGCGTGCAGGGAGCGGCCGCTGGTCTGGATATGGTATTTCAATTTCTGGCTGCGCTCCCCGGCGCCGTAGCGATGCTTCAGGGCGATGGCCCAGATGCGGCGCGCGACGCGGCCCAGGACGGCGTACTCCGGCTCCATGCCGTTGGAAAAGAAAAACGAGAGGTTGGGGGCGAAGTCGTCGATGGCCATGCCCCGGGCCAGATAGGCTTCGACGTAGGTGAAGCCATTGGCCAGGGTGAAGGCGAGCTGGCTGATGGGATTGGCCCCCGCTTCGGCGATGTGGTAGCCGGAGATGGACACCGAATAGAAGTTGCGCACCCCGTGGAGGACGAAATACTCCTGCATGTCGCCCATCAACTTCAGGGCAAACTCGGTGGAGAAGATACAGGTGTTCTGGCCCTGGTCTTCCTTGAGGATGTCGGCCTGGACGGTGCCGCGCACGGTGGCCAGGGTGCGGGCGAAGAGGGTTTCTTCTTCCTGCCCCTGCGGCGGGCGGCCATGCTCGGCGCGAAAGCGCGCCCGCTGCTGGTCGAGGGCCGTGTTGAAGTACATGGCCAACAGAATGGGGGCCGGACCGTTGATGGTCATCGACACCGAGGTGGCCGGGTCACAGAGATCGAAGCCCGCGTAGAGGGCCTGCATGTCGTCCAGGGTGGCGACGGAGACGCCGGCATTGCCGATCTTGCCGTAGATGTCCGGGCGCTCGTCAGGGTCGCAGCCGTACAGGGTCACCGAATCGAAGGCGGTAGACAGGCGCCGGGCGGGCATGCCGGCGGAAAGGGCATGGAAGCGACGGTTGGTGCGGGCCGGGTCGCCCTCGCCAGCAAACATGCGGGTCGCGTCCTCGCTCTCGCGTTTGAAAGGGAAGACCCCGGCAGTGAAGGGAAAATAGCCGGGCAGATTTTCTCGCTGCAGGAAGCGGAGAAGGTCGCCGGCATCGCCATAGCGGGGCAGGCTGACCCTGGGCAGGGAAGTGCCCGAAAGGGTTTCCCGCCGGAGGCGGGTGCTCACTTCCCGACCCCGTACGGCGCTGCCGTGTTCCTCCCCGCCATAGGCCGCCGCCACAGAGGGCCAGGCATCGAGCAGGCGGCGGGCTTCCGGGTCCAGGGCCGCCTCGCGGGCCGCCAGGGCGACTTCCAGGCCGGGCAGTTCCGGTGCCTGCCCCGCGGCGCGCAGCAAGTCGCCAGCGGTGGCCAGGGCCTGGCGCTCGTGGGCGATACGCGCCTGGGATTCGACCCGGGCATGGTAGGCGCGGACCGTCTCGGCAATTTCGGCCAGATAGCGGCCCCGGGCGGCGGGCACGATGGTCGGGGCACCCCCCGCGTCGCGGGCTGCCCCAGGCGCCAGGCGCCCCGGGACGAGCTTGAGGCCCTTTTCCCTCAGGCGCGGCACCAGAGCCTGGTAGAGCGCGGTCACACCCGCGTCGTTGAAGCGGGCGGCCTGGGTGCCGAAGACCGGCATGGCCGCCGGCGCTTCGGCGAAGCGGGTGCGGTTGCGCTGCACCTGTTTCTGCACGTCGCGCAGGGCATCTTCGGCACCGGGGCGGTCGAACTTGTTCACCGCCACGCAATCGGCAAAATCGAGCATGTCGATCTTCTCCAGCTGCGAGGCCGCGCCGAACTCGGGGGTCATGACGTAGAGCGCCACGTCGGCCAGGGCAGCGATGGCGGCGTCCCCCTGGCCGATGCCGGCCGTCTCCACCAGCACTAGGTCGAATCCCGCCAGCTTGCAGGCGGCCACTGCCGCCGGCAGGGCGGGGGACAGTTCGCTGCCCGCCCCCCGCGTGGCCAGGGAGCGCATGAAGATTCCCGCATGATCGATGGCGTTCATGCGGATTCGGTCCCCCAGCAAGGCCCCGCCGCTGCGCCGCCGGGTGGGATCGACAGACAGGATGGCGATGGACAGGCGATCCTCCTGATCGAGGCGCAGGCGGCGCACCAGCTCATCGGTCAGGGAAGACTTGCCCGCGCCGCCCGTGCCAGTGACGCCCAGGACGGGCACCGGCAGGCCGGCCGCCGCGGCGACCAGGTCCGTCCCCACGTCCGGCAGGGCGCCGTTCTCCACAGCGGTGATCAGGCGGGCCAGAAGGCGCCGATCGCCGCCCCGAAGGCTCTGCAGCGCCGTTTCCCCCGTGAAAGCCGCCGCCGGATCGAAATCGCAGGCGGCCAGGAGGTCGTCGATCATGCCCTGCAAGCCCAGGCGGGCGCCGTCCTCCGGCGAGTAGAGGCGGGTGACGCCATAGGCCTGCAAGGCGGCGATTTCCTCCGGCAGGATGACCCCGCCGCCGCCGCCGAAAACCTTGATGTTCCCGCCCCCCTCGGCCCGCAGCAGATCCATCAGATAACGGAAGAATTCCAGATGCCCCCCCTGGTAGGAGGTGATGGCCACCCCCTGCACATCTTCCTGCAGGGCCGCGGCGACGATTTCCCGCACCGAGCGGTTGTGCCCCAGGTGGATGACTTCGGCCCCCGCCGCCTGCATGAGGCGGCGCATCAGATTGATGGCCGCGTCGTGGCCGTCGAAGAGGGCCGCCGCCGTCACGATGCGCACCCGGTGGCGGAGAGGGCTGGAGGTTTTGCGCTTGGGGGCGTCCGGCTGGGTCATGGCATGCGTCCGGGGCAGGGGCGCGCCCCCGGGGAGGGGGCAGGGCAAGCCCATGATACGCCGCCGCCAGGAGGCGGCCAACGGCGCGACGGAACGCCCCTCCCGGCATCCCGTCGCCGGGAGCTCAACGGCACGCCCTGGGCCGCCAGGGTCGTATCGGCGAGGTCGCGGCGTTACAAGCTTGCAGCACCAGGAGACAGCACCACCAATTGGCACCAGCACCCGTCGGCGCTACCCTGTCGGCGTGTCCGACCGGAGCCCGTCATGCCCGAGCACCCCCCTTCCCCCGCCGCCACCGGCGTCGGCATTCCCCGCCCGGGGGTCTTCGACCCCGCCGCCTTCGAGCAGGCAGTCAGCGATCTGCTCAAGGCCTGCGGCATCGCCCCCGATACCCCCCACATGGGCCGCACCGCCCAGAGAGTGCGGGAACTGTGGCAGAAGCGGCTCCTGGGCGGCTATGACCTGGACCCCGCCGCGGCCCTGGGCGAGGGCTTTGAGGACACCCGCTCGGACCTGGTCGTGGTACGGGGCATTGCCGTCCATGGCGTGTGCCCCCACCATCTGGTGCCCTTCCGCGGCGTGGCCCACGTCGCCTATCTTCCCGGCGGCCGCCTGCATGGCTTCGGCCGCATCGCCCGCCTGGTGGATGCCATCGGCCACCGTTTCACCTACCAGGAATGGATGACCCGCGACATCGCCGACGCCCTGGTGCGCTACGGCCAGGCCGCCGGCGCCGCCTGCGTCATCGAAGCGGAACAGCTATGCCTGCTCCTGGGCGAGGACCGTCGCGGCGACGAACGGGTGGTGACCCAGGCGTTCTCGGGCGCCTTCGCGGACTCGGAATCCCTGCGCAACCAGTTCCTGCACGCCATCGGGTGAAGATCGCCACCCCCCCCGGCGCACCCTGAACCGCCCGGCGCAACGGGCGTGCCGGAGGGCTACGCGTCGTCCAGACTGCGATCCCTCAGCGACCCGAGCCCTCGCCTCGGCCAGTCCCCTTGACGAGCCGGGCGATGCGTTCGCCACTGGCCTTGATTTCCAGCTCGAGCGCCCGGGCACGCTCCGGGTCGGCAGCGACCCCTTCCCCGCCGTCTTGGGGATAGTGGGTCTGCATGCGGGTGGCCTCGACGAGCAAATCGACCATGTGGCGGGTCTCGGCCAGGAAGGGGCGGCGGGGGTCGGTGGGGCTCAGGGTGGTTGCGCCCAGTTCCTTCTGTACCCACAGGAGCCGGGGCAACAGAGTCTGGCGGCCCCAGTCGTCGAGCTGGCGCTCGCTCTTGCGACCCGCTTCCTTCTCTTTGAACTCGTGCTGCAGGGCCTTGATGGCTGCGTCGAATTCCGCCATGGCCCGCGTGAAGCGGGCGTTGCCGTCGTACACCGCCGCCACGTCCACCTGGGCCGGTGGCGCAAGGGCCACGACTGCGGCCACCGTCGCCCCGGTGGCGAGCCCGGCCACGAGGGCCCGGAAACGCCAGGTGGCGCCAAAGTGCACCGGATCGAAGCGCTCAGGCAGCACCAAGGCCAGGAGACAGCCGCCCATGAGCCCGCCGACGTGGGCGGCATTGTCGATGCCCTCCTGGGTGAATCCGAAGACGAGGGCGTAGCTGATGAAGAAGAGCAAGGAGCCGATCTGTTGTTTGCCGAAGGCCTTGGGCAGGCTGCTGCGGTGTTGCAGCAGCGCGACGAGCAGTGCCCCCGTAATGCCGAACACGGCGCCGGAAGCCCCCACCGCGACGACCTTCTGAGCGCCGAAATGCAGGCTGAAAGCGCTGCCCATGAGGGCGGACCCGAGGTAGATGAGGAGAAAGAGCCGGTGGCCGTAGATGCGCTCGACCACCGCCCCGGCACTGGCCAGGCCCACCATGTTCATGGCCAGGTGCAGCAGCCCGCCGTGCAGGAAGGCTGCGCTCAGCAGTCGCCAGACCTCGCCCCGCTGTACTTCGGAAGCGGCGTTTCCCCCCCAGGCGAGGAGCAATTCGGCGCTGTTGTGCAGGAGAGTTCCCCCGTGGCCCAGACCCCAGAGCCAGACGGCCCCATTGGCCAAGACCAGCGTCCAGACGACCCAGGTGACGGGGGCCAGGGCGTAGAGCCGGTCGTGGAACTCTCGCTCCTCGACCAGCGGATCCCGCAGGAGCGACTTGCCGCAGGCCGCCCGGCAGGCATTGAGCCGCGCGATGGCCGCCGCCAGAAGCCGCTCCTGGTCGGCCCCGTCGAGGGCGGAAAGGGGCAACGCCACCGCTTTTCCCCCGCCTTCCAGGGCAAAGGAAAGCCCGGCCCCTCCGGCACCCAGGCCAAAGTCGATTCCGGCCACTTCTTCCCAGAGCAGGCGTTTCTGCCCGCCGGCAAAGGAATCCGAAGCGATGCCCTGCCGGTCCAGACTCACCGCGGGGCGCGCGGGATCGAGGCGATGCCGGAATTTCCATTCCGCCCAGGCTAGGGCCAGGGCGCATAGCACCAGCCCCACCGCCCCTTCCAGCGGCGCCCGCAGCAGGAGCAGGAGGCAGACGCCGGCGATGAGCACCCCCGCCAGACGCAGCATGCGGCGCGACGAGCGCAGGCCGCAGTGGGCGCCGGGGTAGAAGTGCTCGGATGGAACATCCTGGTCTGCGGATGAAGGCCTTGCCATGACAGATGCGGTGAGAAGCAGGAAGAGGCGAATTGTACTGCGGGGAGCAATGTCCGCCGGGCTATGCCGGCCCGGGAAAACCAACCATTGCTTGTCTCCAGGCGCATTCCGATTCATGATTTAAGCATGAGATCTCGTTCCCCCGGATACAGCCACCCCTGGCGACGCGCGATCGTCACCGCCTTCGTCCTGCTTTTCTTCCACGCCGCGTTGCCGGTCCGGGCCGACGATGTTTTCGAACACCCCGAATCCCGGCTCCGCCTCCCCGAGCGCCTGGGAAATTTCGAGCGCGGCCGCATCCACCGCTATGACGATCCCCGCCTGGGCGTCCAGGTCACCTACCGGGCTTCCGGCCTGGGCAAACTCGATGTCTACCTCTTTGATTACGGCAGCAGAGACATTCCCGATGGTATTGCTTCGGAGCAGGTCCAGGCTGCCTTTGCCAAGGCCGACCAGGAGATTCAATCATTCGGCGCCTCGGGGCAATACCGCGAGCTTCAACGGCTCACGGCGCCCGGCATCAGCCTGCGCACGCCACCAGGTGATCCGCCCTGGCTGCTGGCCGCCTATCGCCTGCGGGCCGGCGCCGACCCCGCGCCGCCCCTGGTGTCCTGGCTTCTCCTGGGCGCCAGCCGCGCGCATTTCGTCAAAGTGCGCTTCACCCACGCAGCGGAACAAACGGAAATTGCCAGTAGCGAAATTTCAGCCTTCGTTCGCGCCCTGGCTGATGCCAATCGCCCCTGAGCATTCCCCGGCGTACCCCGCCGCGCGACTCACCGCAGCGCCACCGTCCCGGCCTTCCACAGCGCGCTTTGCCAGCGGTAGAAGGTGCTGAGGTTTTCCGGCCTGTCGGCCTGTCTGCGGGTCTCCAGGTGCCCGAGTCCCAGGACTTCGAAGCTGCGGCGATAGCGGCCCTCGGCTTTCACTTCCCGCGCCGCCAGCATTTCGCGGCCGCCGGGCACCCAGCCCGCGAACTCCACGTAACCCAGCGTGGGCGTATCGGTGCCCGGGGGGAGTACGTCCACCGACCAGGCTTCGCCGTCCTTCCTGAACACCCACAATTCCCGCCAGGTGTCGCCGCCCTGCACCGCCAGGGCCAGGGCGCTGCCGTCGGCGTTGGCAGCGGCCGAGGCGGTCCATACGATGCCGTAGGTACAGCGGGTGACGAGGGGCGCCTTCCTTTCCTGGCGGGCGTCCACCAGGGCGATACAGGTTTGGCCCGGCTCACCGGCGCTGGCCACCACCTTCAACTTGCCCGATCCGGTGGGAGTCCCGGGGGCCGCCGCCCAGCGCGAGGCCCCCACCCGGATGGCGGCGTCGCTGTAGGCCGCCGCGTCGGTTTCCATGAGTTCCGCCTTGTTGATGGCGGCGAGCGCGTCGATGGCTCGGGTGGCGGCTTCCTGCACCGCCGCGGCCCCGGCGTCCGGCCGCCGCGCCCGCTGGTAGGCCAGGCTGGCCCACACCCCGGCCTGGCGCAAGCGGATGCGGTTCTTGAGCACTTCCGGCAGGGCAACGAGTTCCACCCGTTCCAGCACGTCGGCCCGCCAATTGTCCAGGGCGTAGCGCTCCATCGGCGTCAGAGCCGGCGAGACGCATTCGTGGCGGGTGAGCGCCAGGGCGGCAAGGGCTTTCTGCACCGCGCTGGCGGGCAGGGCCAGCACGCGGCGCTGGGCATCGCCTTCGGCGCAAAGCCGTATCTGGCCGTCGCGCTCGAAGGCTGTCATGGTCACGCCGTAGGCCGCGGCCACTTCCAGATGGGCCGCATTGATCTCGCCGGCCCTTCCGGCCTGGCCGCTGCTGGCCCGGCGGGCCAGGCGGTCGGCCATCTGGCCCAGGGCGTCGAAGACCTCGGGGCCGATGGCTTCCGCCGGCGCCGCCCGCAGGTAGGCGGCGGCATAGGCGATGCCCAGGGCCTCGGAGCCCGGCGTCTCCTTCAGGAAACGCACCACGGCGAGCAGCTCCGGCGCCGCTTCCGGCTTGAGGGACTGGATCCGCACCTGGGAGGCCCGGATGTAGCCGGCTCGTTCGCGGCGGTGGTCATAGACCTGGAGAAAATCGCCCTTCTCCCCCCGGATTTCCAGGCTGTCCCCCTGCCATAGGACGGCCTGCTGGGGCGCCGAGTCGCGGGGAGCGGCCCGCAGGGCCGTCTGGTCCGCGGCCACGAGGGCGACGACCGTGAGTGCGCTGGCCAGCATGCTCATTCCCCCTCGCCGTTGTCGGCAGACTCGACTTGGACAGCGGGCTGCGAGCGTCCGCCCTTGCTACCTAGGAGCGCAGCGCCGATGAAGCCCCCATCCCCGGGAGGCGGAGCGATGATGACCTGAATCTTGTCCGACAGCTTGTCGGCCATGGCCTTCTGGATGAGGAGCGGGTTCTTCTGGATCAGGGCCCCGTCCCGCGCCAATTGCTCGCTGCTGATCTTGCCCAGGCGATCCTGGCGATAGGCCTCGGCGTCGGCCAGCTTGCGGCGCGACTCGGCTTCGCCCTGGGCCTCGATCTGGCGCGCCTGGGCGGAAGCTTCGGCGCTCTTGATGCGGGCGATCTTTTCCGCTTCCGCCTCGAAGCCGCGCTGCTCGATCTGCTTCTGCTTGAAGGGCAGGATGTGCTTCATCGATTCCGCATGGGCCTTGGCGGCGATGATCTGCTCTTCCCCCGCAGCCGCCGCGGCGGTCTCGCGCCGGGTCTTGTCGGCCAGGGCTTCCAGCTCCGTCTGTTTGACCTGCTTTTCCTTCAGTTCCAGGGTGTAGCGCATTTTTTCGCTGGCCAGTTCCTCGGCCAGCAGCCTTTCCATGCCGGCCCGGTAGTCGGCCGGCAGATCGACCTTGCCCACCAGAACCTGCTTCAGGCGGATTCCGTCCCGTTCGAGGAGGGGCTTCAACTCCGCCTCGATGGCGTCGCGGATTTCCTGGCGCTTGGTGGAAAAGATTTCCCGCACCGTGTAGCGGGCCAGAATCTTGTACGCCACTCCCTGGACCGCCGGGTCGACCACTTCGCCGCCGATGTCCTCGGGCAGGGCGCGGGCCGTGCTGCCGATGCGGGCCGGATCGAGGGCGTAGCGCACCGCGAGATCCATGCCGATGGACAGGCCTTCGACGGTCTGGAAGGGCGCCCGCCCGGTGGCGCTGTCCGCCCCGGGAGGACGGTAGGTCTGGTCGCGCAGGGCGTAGCGGCGCAGTTCGTGGATGCCGGGAAGCACGAACACCGCGCCTTCCTGAAACTCAGCCGTGGCGCCGGTCAGTTGGTTGATGCGCAGCCCCACCTCGCCGCGCTCGACCCCCTGTACCGGCGGATGGGTGTAGAGACTCCAGGCACCCAGGCCGGCGACGGCCAGGGCAATCAGGCTGCGGTGGCGTTCGGCCACCTGCCCACCCAGTCGCCCGGCACCGCGGCCCAGGGAATGGCGCAGGTTTTCAGCCAAGTTGCGGATACGTTCAGACATGATGCTTTCCTCCGATGAGTCGATCTTCCCGGGCCGAGCCGGGGGGCGGGAAGATCGAGGCGCCCGCCGGCTTTCCATGACTGCCATGGTGGCGCGGCAAGGGTGGAGGACTCCATGCCGCGGCGGGGTGACTTCGGTAAGGGCCGGGGAAGGGGAATTCCGGGCTGTGAACGAACGCTCACACCCGCACTGCGCCGAGGGCGGAAAATGGCGTCATACTCTCGCCAGCTTTTTTCCGGAGCCCCCCATGACCAAGGTCGCCGTCATCGAGGACGACGTTCCCACCAGCAATCAGTTGCGCGACTGGATCCTCGCCGCCCGGCCGGGTCTGATCGTCGATCAGTGGTTCGACCGGGACGCTGCCGAGGCGGCCATAGCCCGGGAGGATTACGCCCTGGTCACCCTGGATATCGAGCTGGGCCGGGAGCGCCATGCGGGGGTCGCCATCATCAATGCCATCAACAAGACCGGCCGCGGCACGCCGGTACTGGTGGTGTCGGCCATGCCGGCCGCGCTGTACCGCAGCATCATGAAGGCCCTGGACGCCTGGGACTATCTGCAGAAAACCAGCTTTGCCGAAGCCGATTTCATCGAGACCTTTCTGGAAATCCTGCGCGCCTCCCGGGACCGGCCCGGCGCCAAGGAGGCCCCCGCGCCCGACGCCGAGCTTTCCCTCGACCCCTTGCGCCAGGCGGCGCCCCTGTGGCGGGGCAAGCGGGTGAACCTTCCCCTGACCGCCCAACGCATCCTGGCCGCGCTCTATGAGCGGCGCGGCGAGGTGATCTCCTACGACGAACTGTTCGCCGTGGTGAAGAGCGGGCGCAACCGCGACAACATCAGAAAACACATCAGCACCATCCGCGAGGCCTTCCGGGAACTGGACGAGTCCTTCGATCGCATCGAGAACATTCCCATGCGCGGCTTTCGCTGGTCGGATCAGATCCTGCCGCGGCCATGAAGGGCGTTCTGGCCTGGCTCGCCTCTTTCCGGCTGCGCATCCTCTTTCGCACGGCCTTCCTGGCCCTGGCCCTGGCGGTGCTGGCCATGGCCGTCGCGCTCCTGCAGGGGGAGAAGCAGCGCAGCGTGGATCACTACGCCGCCGCTTTCGCCAAGACCCAGGCCCAGATCGCCGGCCGCCTGCGTCATCCGGCCGGCCAACTCGCGCTCCTCAATCCGGGCTGGAACGCCGCCCTGGCGGCGGCCGGCCGCCCGGTGGTACTACCCTTTTCGTCTCTGGATTTCGACGACCAGAACAAGGTGCGCAACGGGGTTGAGATGAGCGGCTGCCTGGTGCGCTACCCGGATCAGGGCAGCCTGTGCGTAGCCATCGGCAACAACCCCTGGGCAGGGGGCTTCATCTACGCCGCCGGCAGCTTTCAGAGCGGTGCCCTGGAGTCCCACCGCATCGGCGACGAGATCCTCGACGGCGCCCACCGCCTGCGGGTGACGGTGGCCCTGCGCGGGCAGACCTGGCGCTGGATCGCCCCCTTCGAAGCGCTCCCCCCGAGCCCCACCGGCGAAGGTGTGCGCGGCCGCTTCACCGGTTACCTCGCCCTGGAGGGCCGCGACTACACCGGCGCCCGGCCGGTGCGGGAATTCCGCGGCTGGGTCTGGCAGGCGGCACGCTGCCTGGATGGCCGGCCCGACGCCGCGCCGGACTGTCCCCGTGCGTCCTTCTTCTCACTGCGGCTGCCGGTAGAGGCGCTGCGGGAGGCGCTTTTCGCCCGGGAAAAGCCGCTCTGGCCGCCCCCCGACCTGGACGATTTCAAGGTGCGGGTGGAAGTGCTGCCCCCAGGGGAGGCACCGGCCCTGTTCGACAGCGGGCGGCCGGGGGCCACGCCCTCTTTCGTCCTGGGTGATCTCGCGGACCTTCTCCAGCCGGGGGAATCCCTCAGCATCGAGAAGGCGGGGCCCGGCCCGGAGCGGGAAATCGCACGTCTGGCCGGCCGCGACGAGTCGCCCCAGCAGACTTCGCCGCTGCTTACCCGGCTTATCCGCGTGCTGCCCGTGGAAAGCCTAGACGCCCCCCGCATCGAGCGCAGCGAGGAGATTACCACGCCGCTGGGTTCCTACAGACTTCATCTCCAGGGCGACGCCCGCAACGTGAATCGCAACCTGGCCGCCGTCGCCACCCGGCTGTCCTGGTTCGTGGGGGCCATGCTGGGGGCCATCGGGCTGGCCTGGCTGGTGATCGAAGTCGGCCTCATCCGGCGCATCGCCACCCTCACCCGCCGCACTCGCGGCCTTTCGCGCAGCGTACAAGCGGAAAGCGGCCTGGAGCGCTACGACCTGGCCGATCTCAAGGGAGGCGATGAGCTCGGCCTGCTCGCCGCGGGTCTCGACGGACTGCTGGGCCGCGTGCGGGAAGACGCCGAGCGCGAACGCATTCGCGCCGAACAGGAAAAGGAGCAGTGGCACGCCGTGGGCCACGAAATCATGTCCCCTCTGCAGAGCCTCCTTGCCCTGCATGGCGACCCCGCCGACCCCAGCCACCGCTATATCAGCCGCATGCAGCAGGCGGTGCGGGTGCTTTACGGCAGTGCCAGCCCCAGTGAAGCCTTCCAGTCATCCAGCCTGCACCTGGTGGCATTGGATATGGCCGATTTTCTGCGCCATGTGGCGGCCAACGCCGGCATCGCCGACCTGGTCTGCCACGCGCCGGAGACGCCGGTACGGGTGCGGGCCGACGAGTACGCCCTGGAGGATGTCTTCTCCCACCTGCTCAAGAACGCCGACCGCCACCGCCGGCCGGGTACCGCCATCACCCTGACCCTGGAGGGCGGCGAGACGGGCGCCAGCGTGACGGTCTATAACCACGGTCCGGCCATCGTGGAAGCTCTGCTGGAACGCATCTTCGAGTACGGGGTATCCGACCAGCCCGGCGCCGGAGCCAACGGCAGCCGGGGCCAGGGGCTGTTCGTGGCCAGAACCTATATGGCCAAGATGGGCGGCACCCTCGTCGCCCGCAACGAAGCCGACGGTGTGAGCTTCGTCCTCAACCTGCCCCGGGCAAGGGAGTAGGCACCCCCCGTCCGACCGAGGGGATATCACTCCCCAGGGCGCGGGGCGCAAGAAAGACGACGCCGCTGCACCCCGCCCGTAACCCGGGAGGACGGTTGAGCGCCAGGGGGCGAAATTGTTCGCCCCGCCCGCTGCTCGGGAGCGTGTCCGGCGAAGGCAGCGCCCCGCCCGACCAGCCTCCAGGTCCGCCGCTCCTACTTGCGGCCGGACTCCGCCTTGTCGCGCTGGGCCGAGGCCGTATCCTCCTCCAGAGCCTGACGCAGGCTTGGAGTTTGCGCGTCACCCACATCCCACACCCGCAGGCCGGCACCGGTCCTGACCAGAATCAGGCGGATGCTCTCGCGCCGTTCCGCCCCCAGGGCAAGCCGCGCTTCACCGCCGACGCGGCCCTCTGGCAGCGCGGCGGCCGCCACCTCCTCCAGACGCATGCCGGTAGCGTCCATGCAATTGCACAGGGGATCGCCGCTGAGCAGGGGCACGCCACCCGCGTTCGCTTGCTGGTTCTCCGACAGCAGCCGGGCGAGGGATTCGTCGTACCAGCGTGGATCGCCGCGCCGCGGACGCTCCCCCGGACTCTCGTAAGCCCGGTACAGGTCGGTGATGAAACTGCGGGCATCGGCGACGTCGTCGGCGCGGGATGGGGCGGCAGCGACAAGAGCAAGGAGAGCGAGGCAGAGCGGGCGAAGCATGGGGGCTCCCGGGCGACAATGTGGGGTGATGAAGGCGGGCATTCTACCCCGCGGCCCATGCCGTCGTGGGCGCTCGGGGCGAGCCTCCCGCGGTGTTTGATTCCCGGGAAAACCCCGCAATGAGCCTTGGGGCGCCGAGAAAGGCATCAGCGCGCGACGTCGACGATGCGCGCCAGTTTCTCTTCCACTTCCGCCGCCAGGGCAAGCGCACCCGGGGGCAGGCCCTCGATCACCGCGCCCGGCCGCAGAAAGCCGATACGCGTAGCGCCCCCCTGGGTGAAGACGGCCAGCCGCCAGGGCAGGGCAAGGACAAGGCGCATGTCCAGTTCGAGCAGTTGGCGGACGTAGCCGGGGTGATCAACCGTCAGCAGGGTGCAATCCTCGTCGCACTCTGCCGCAAAACCACTCCCGGCGGCTCCCAGTTCCCGCGTTCCGACCACGACGAAGCCTCCCCGCAGAAGGGCGGCCCGCAGATCGGTAGCCGCTTCGTAGAGGGATTTTTCGCTATGCACCAAGCCACACGGGGCAAAGGGTCGTGGGAAGTTAGCCTGACGGTTCAACCCGGAGTCCTCGGCCGACCGCTTGCCGATGCCCGGAATGCCTTGTGCCCGGGGCCTGCGGAGACCTCCTGCTTCAATCGCCACCCCCTCCGCCGCCACATCCTCCCCCGCCGCAACTGCTTCCGCCCCCACTATCGCCTCCGCTGCTCTCGCTGCTGCCCCCACCACTCTCCCCACCGCTGACCGAAGCGCCGCTGCCCCCGGAATCGCCTGAATCCCCAAAACCTTCGGTCCCACCATCGAAATAGGTGCTGGAAAAATCGCCGCCACAGTAGGGCGTGCCGGAACCCGCATCGCGACGGTTGCGCACCGAGCCACAGTCGGGAACGTAGTGGAAGCCGTCGGCGATGCCGAGTTTGGCGTCGAGGGCGAAGAGGAGAGGGAGGCGGGTGGGCTGACGGGGATTGATGTTTTCTTCCCGGCAGGTGTGCCACCAGCAGCGCCGCAGGCCGGCATTGGCCTCCCCGGCCGAGCTGAGGACCACCGCCGGTGTGTGGTGAAGGAAGTGCCCAAATGCCTTGCGGCAGAAGGTCTCGTATTCCCGCGTGTAGAGAATGAACTCGTGCCAGAGGTCGTCGACCGCCTGGGAGGGCATGGAGACGAACCTGCGCCCACCCTTCAGGTAGGCGAGGAAGAACTGGCGCAGGCCCTGGGCGACGAGTTGACACTCCTTCGGGCCAAAATCCGGCCTCCGGCTACGCAGGCGCTCGTACAGCCCCTTGGGCAACGCAAAGTGACGAATGTACTCGGCGCGCTGGGCCGCCGCCGCCCGCCGCCAGACGAAGATCAGCAGTACCGCCATGACGAGGCAGAAAAGAACGAATGCGATGCTCATGCGGCTTCTCCGTAGGGCGGACACTCAGGGGTCACGGCCAGCTTTTCGTATTCGGCAATCACCTGGGCGCCCAGGAGCAGGACGGACGCAGCGATTTCCAGGCTCAGCAGGACGACCACCGCCGTGCTGAGGGAGCCGTACACCACGCCCACCTTGGACACATGGGAAAAATACCATGCCAGGCCGCGGCGCAGGAATTCCCACAGCAGCGCGGCGGCCACGCCCCCCACCAGGGCATGGGACGGCTTGATCCCGCCCGCGGGCAGTACGCGGTAGAGCCCGGCGAACAGGGCCGCCTCGAAGACGAAGCCGACCAAGTAGAGGAGCGCAGCGGAGACTCCGGCCAGGGACCACTGCCCCCCCGGCACCCGCAGCCAACCCGCAGCCAGTGCCTCGAGGGCCGCAGCCGCAGCGCTCAATACCAGAAGGGCGAGGCCGAGAACGAGTACCAGGCAGTAGGGAAGAAGAAAGGAAACCAGGGCGTGACGGGCCTGTGCCGCTCCTCGATGGGCAAAAATGACCCCCATGGCTTTCTCCAGGACTGAAAAAGCCAGGGAACTGAAGAACAGCATGGTGGCGACGAGGAGGGCACCGAGGGCTGCGCGGTCATCCAACACGCCCTCGACGTCGGCCAGGACGGCGCGGGACTGGCTGGGCACAAGCCATTCCAGATAGCGGGCCAGGAGGGCCAGCAGTTCCTGGGGCTCGAACACGCGGGAAAAGGCAATGACCACCAGGATCAGCAGGGGTACGGCGGAAAGCAGCGCGTAATAGGCGATGGCGCCGGCCAACAACAGGCCCTGGTTACGGAAGAATCCCGCCAGGACTCGCTTCACGAATTCCAGAGGGTGCCGCAGTACCCTCTGCGCGGCCGGGCTCAGCATGGCCCTTGGGCGGAAACAGGAAGATTCAGGACTGTCACGGGCTGACCTCGAGGCAAGAATCGGCGACCACCACGCGGGCAGGCGCCCGCCGCCCCACGAGCCGCGCGTGACGCGTGGCACGCAATCCTGCCCCATGACGAATAACAATTCAACCTGGAAACCTCAGTTGGACGAGCCCGTTGGTGCGTTCGGGCGGGTGTCTGGCGCGAAGCGACGACGCGGCAGGCTCATGCCTGCAAGGAGGAGCGACAAAGCCAGGCGCCCGCCCGGATGCGCCAGCGGGCTCGTAGCGATGGACCCGACGAGTAGGCCTTGGGGAACTGCGCGGAGGTCCAAGGCACAAGGCATTGCGGGGACTGACAAGCGGCCAACCGAGGTTTCCAGGTTCAAGCTGGAAAAAATGGCACTGGCCCTCAGGGTCCAGGCCCAGGGTTCAACAAACCCCACGTCCCCGAAGAAAGATCCCGCAACTCAAGCCCCCACCCGAACTCGAACGCGAACCCGCATTTCCGGCTCAGAGCGGACCGGATTGAGCTGTTCGGAAATCATTCAGGAAGCGGGCTACGAACGCGCCTACCCGGTTTTCCGGCATGTCGATCCAGACCCGATGGCCGTCTCCGGGGGCGACCTTGATGAGCCGCCCCTCCGCAGTTTCCATGCGTTCGGGAATCCAGCGGACGTTTCCGTCGGGGTGGACGAATTCGAGGTGGTCCCCCAGGGAGAAGCGATTCTTGACCGCGATCTCCATCAATCCACGGCCGGCATCCCAGGCCAGGGCGTCGCCAACGTACAGGCTGCGCGCCGATTCGGAATGGCCACGCAGGTAGCCCTGATAGTCCGCCTCATGGTGACGCTGGTAAAAGCCGTCCGTGTAACCGCGATTGGCAAGACTTTCCAGATCGGCGAGGAGGCGTGGATCCAGCGGACGCCCGGCGACGCCATCGTCGATGGCCTGGCGGTAGCTCTGGCAGGTTCGGGCGGCGTAGTAGGGGCTCTTGGTGCGGCCCTCGATCTTGAGGGAATCGATGCCGAGTTCCACCAGGCGCTGCACATGTTCGATGGCGCGCAGATCCTTGGAGTTCAGGATGTAGGTGCCGTGCTCGTCCTCTTCTATGGGCATCAGCTCGCCCGGGCGCTGGCGTTCTTCCAGCAGGTGCACGTCTCCCGCCGGATTCTCGCCCGCCGGGTGCACCTTGTAATCCCAGCGACAGGAATTGGTGCAGGTGCCCTGGTTGGGGTCGCGGTGGTTGAAGTAGCCGGAAAGCAGGCAGCGGCCGGAGTAAGCGATGCACAGGGCGCCGTGCACGAAGACCTCCAGTTCCATGTCGGGGCAGCGCTGGCGGATTTCGGCGATTTCCTCCAGGGACAGTTCGCGGGACAGGATGACGCGGCGGATTCCCAGCGTTTGCCAGAATTTCACCGCAGCCCAATTGACCGTGTTGGCCTGCACCGACAGGTGGATGGTCAGCTCCGGCCAGGCTTCCCGCGCCAGAGCGATGAGGCCCGGGTCGGACATGATGAAAGCGTCGGGGCCCAGTGCCACCACCGGCGCCATGTCGGCCCGGTAGGTGGCGAGTTTGGCGTTGCGGGGGAAGATATTGCTCACTAGGTAGAAGGCCTTGCCGAGGGCCCGGGCTTCCCGGATGCCGGTTTCCAGCACTTCCAGGCTGCCGAATGCGTTATTGCGCACGCGCAGGGAGTAGCGCGGCTGGCCGGCGTAGACAGCATCGGCCCCGAAGGCGAAGGCTGTGCGCAGCATGTCCAGGGAACCCGCGGGGGCGAGGAGTTCGGGGGCGGTCCTGGGCGCGAAGCCAGAAGGGGAGCGGGATGCGGCGGCCATAGTAGAATCCTGAAAGACCGCCAATTTTACCTGCCCCATGTCCGAAGAAATCCTCATCAATTTCACCCCCCAGGAAACCCGGGTCGCCGTCATGCAGCAGGGCGTGGTCCAGGAACTCCACATCGAGCGCAATGCCAGCCGCGGCCTGGTGGGCAATGTGTACCTCGGGCGGATCTGCCGCATCCTGCCCGGCATGCAGTCGGCCTTTGTCGATGTGGGCCTGGAGCGTACCGCCTTCCTCCACGTGGCCGACATCTGGCAGCCCCGCGAAGAGGCCAGCGACCGGCCTATCGAGCGCCTCCTCTCCGAGGGGCAGAGCCTAGTGGTGCAGGTGGTCAAGGATCCCATCGGCACCAAGGGCGCCCGGCTCTCCACCCAGATTTCCATCGCCGGGCGCATGCTGGTCTATCTGCCCCAGGAAAAACACATCGGGGTGTCCCAGCGCATCGAACCCGAGGCGGAGCGCGAGGCCCTGCGGGAACGGCTGGTGCGCCTGGTGCCCGAGGCGGAAACCGGCGGCTTCATCGTCCGCACCATGGCCGAAGGCGCCACCGACGCCGAATTCGCCACCGATATCGCCTACCTCAAGAAGGCCTGGGGCGAAATCCGCGAGAAAGTGAAGGTTTCCGGCCCCCCAGCCCTCCTCTACCAGGAGCTGTCCCTGGGCCAGCGGGTGCTGCGGGATTTCGTCGATCCCGAAGTGAGCCGCATCGTCATCGACTCCCGGGAGAATTTCCAGCGCCTGAACGCTTTTGCCGAAATCTACACGCCAGCCGTGCGACCCCTCCTGGAGCACTACACCGGTGAGCGCCCCCTCTTCGACCTGCACGGCGTCGAGGAGGAAATCGAAAAGGCCCTCGCCCGGCGGGTCGAGCTCAAATCCGGTGGCTACCTCATCATGGACCAGACCGAGGCCATGACCACCATCGACGTCAATACCGGCGGCTTCGTCGGGGTACGCAATTTTGACGACACCATATTCAAGACCAACCTGGAAGCCGCCCAGACCATCGCCCGCCAATTGCGGCTGAGGAACCTGGGGGGCATCATCATCGTCGATTTCATCGACATGGAAAGCGAGGAGCACCGGGGGGCCGTGCTGGCGGAATTCCAGAAAGCCCTTTCCCGCGACCACACCCGCCTGACCCTCAACGGCTTCACCAACCTGGGCTTGGTGGAAATGACGCGCAAGCGCACGCGGGAATCCCTGGCCCACGTGCTTTGCCAGACCTGCCCCACCTGCGACGGCCGCGGCGAGGTCAAGACGGCCCGCACCATGGCCTATGAAATCCTGCGCGAACTGCTGCGCGAAGCCCGCCAGTTCAACGCCCGGGAATACCGCGTCATCGCCGGGCCCCCGGTCATCGATCTCTTCCACGACGAAGAATCCCAATCCCTCGCCCTGCTGTCCGATTTCATCGGCAAGCCCATCTCGCTCCAGGCGGAAAGCAGCTACTCGCCGGAGCAGTTCGATATCGTACTGATGTAGTTCGCCCCCCAGGAGACCGCCATGCCCCTGCTCGAAACCGACTTTGCCAGCCTGCTTCCCGCCCAGTCCTTCGATCGCCGTGCCTTCCTGGTGACCAGCCTTGGCGCCGGCTTCGCCCTGGCGGTGCAGCCCGTGGCAGCCCAGACCGCCATCGTGACCGACGCAACCGGGCTGCAGGCCGGACCGGTCAAGATCGCGGTGCAGGGGGGCGAGATGATCGCCTACCGGGCGCAGCCCGAGGGAGGGCAGAAGGCGCCGGTGATCCTGGTGGTGAGCGAGATCTTCGGCGTTCATGAATACATCCAGGATGTCTGCCGCCGCCTAGCCAAGGTGGGCTACTGTGCCATCGCCCCGGAACTGTTTGCCCGCCA
>SSTB01000069.1 GCA_009469665.1 Azonexaceae bacterium
GAAGCAGGCGCCATACCGGCTTCAGATCCTCCGGCAGCCCCGGGAGGCGCCCCAGATCGACGTAGCTCTCCTGCGGCCCGTGGAAATCGGATCCCCGTGACGCGTGGAACCCGAAATGCCGCGCCAGGCGTGCAAAGTGCAGGACGTGGTCCGGAGTATGGCTGCCGCAGACCACCTCGATGCCCTGGCCACCGTGCTCGCGGAACTCGCCCAGGAAGCGCCGCAGGACCGCGGCGGAAACCTTGTAGCGCCCAGGATGCGCGACGACGGCGATTCCACCGGCAGCGGCGATCCAGCCGATCGCCTCGTCCAGCGTCGCCCAGCGGTGATCCACGTAGCCCGGTTTTCCGGGAACCAGATAGTGTTGAAACACGCCCTGTACGTCCCGCGCCGCCCCCACTTCAACCAGGAAGCGGGCAAAGTGAGCCCTGGAAATGAGTCCTGGATTGGCCGCATAGCGCAAGGCCCCCTCGAAGGCGCCGGGAATCCCGATGGCCGCCAGGGCTTCGCCCATGCGCCGGGCTCGCTCGATGCGCCCTTCGCGCAACCCCTCGAGGCCCGCAACCAACCCGGCGGCCTGGGGGTCGAAGCCCAGACCGACGACGTGGATCGGGGTGCCGCTCCATTCGATGGAGATTTCAACCCCGGACACGAAGGCCATGCCCAGTTCCCCGGCAACCGCAGCGGCTTCGGCCATACCGCCGATGTCGTCGTGGTCCGTGAGCGCCCAGAGGTCGACCCCGTTGGCCGACGCCCGTCCGGCCAGTTCCGTCGGCGTCAATAGGCCGTCAGAGACGAGGGAGTGGCAGTGCAGATCGAAATTGACGGGGGGCATGGGGAAGATCCGGCGAATCGAGCAGTCTACCATGGCAGCGGAGCGCGCCCGGACCCAAACCCAGGCTTCGCTTCCCTGCAAGCCCGCTGCACCCGCCTTCTTGCCAGCCCCGCGGGCATGGGCTAGAGTTCGCCCGTTCCGTGGGAGAGCGCAGATATATCTGCCGCCGAAGGCGCAAACCACCCGCAAACGCTCAGGCCAAAGGACCGCGGAACCAGGGCTAGGTGCCCTGCAACTCTGGAGAGCGGCGCCCGCCAGTCGAGGCGCCCACCGATGGGGCAAATCTCTCAGGTATCGAGGACAGAGGGGTGAAACGTCAGGTCGTTTCACACCTTTTCCGTTCCTAGAATCGGCGTTGATAAACGCCTGCAAAGGATTGATATGCTGAAGAAAACAGTGCTCAACGAAACCCATCGGGCGATGGGTGCCCGCATGGTGGATTTCGGCGGCTGGGACATGCCCGTCAATTACGGCTCCCAGATCGAAGAGCACCATGCCGTGCGCCGCGATTGCGGCATGTTCGACGTCTGCCATATGTGCCCCGTCGATCTCGTCGGGCCCGACGTCCGCCCCTTCCTCTCCCGCCTCGTCGCCAATGACGTGGCCAAGCTCAAGGTTTCCGGCAAGGCGCTCTATTCCTGCATGCTCAACGACGTGGGCGGCGTGGTGGACGACCTCATCATCTACTTCCTGACCGACGAACGCTTCCGCCTGGTGGTCAATGCAGGCACCGCCGACAAGGACATAGCCTGGATGCAGGCCCGTCTGGCCGACTGGGGCATGAAGCTGGCCATCACCCCGCGCCGCGACCTCGCCATGATCGCCGTCCAGGGCCCCAAGGCCCGCGCCAAGGTGTGGCAGGTACTGCCTCAGACCCAGGCGGCCAGCGAGGGTCTCAAGCCCTTCTTGGCGGCCGAGGTCGGCGAGTATTTCGTCGCCCGTACTGGTTACACCGGCGAGGACGGCTTCGAAATCATGTTGCCGGCAAATGAAGCCGCCACCGTCTGGAACGCCCTCGCCGCCGCCGGCGTCGCCCCCTGCGGCCTCGGCGCCCGGGACACCCTGCGCCTGGAAGCCGGCATGAATCTCTACGGCCAGGACATGGACGAGAACGTTTCTCCCCTCGACGCCGGCCTGGCCTGGACCGTCGCCATGGAAGACGAGCGCGACTTCGTGGGCAAGGCGGCGCTGACCATCAACGGCAGCCGCGCCCAGTTTCTCGGCCTGGTGCTGCTGGACAAAGGCGTCCTGCGCGGCCACCAGAAGGTGTTCACCGACTACGGCGTAGGCGAAATCACCAGCGGCAGCTTCTCCCCCACCCTGCAGCAGTCCATTGCCCTGGCCCGCCTGCCCCTGGGCGTGCCCGTGGGCGAAATCGTCGACGTCGAAATCCGCGACAAGCGTCTCAAAGCCAAGGTCGTCAAGCCGCCCTTCGCCCGCAACGGCAAGGGCCTCATCTAATTCGAAAACCCCGTCATTTCCGGAGAAACCACCATGTCCAACGTCCCCGCCAACCTCAAGTACACCGCCTCCCACGAATGGCTGCGCCTGGAAGCCGATGGCACCGTCACCGTCGGCATTACCGATCACGCCCAGGAAGCCTTGGGCGACCTGGTCTTCGTCGAACTGCCGGAAGTCGGCGCCCATTACGACGCCGAGAAGGAACTGGCCGTGGTCGAATCCGTGAAGGCCGCCGCCGACGTCTACGCCCCCCTCGCCGGCACCATTACCGCCGTAAACCAGGATGCCGCCGATGCCCCGGAAAGCGTCAACCAGGACGCCTACGCCGCGTGGCTGTTCCAGATGAAGCCGGACAACGCCGGCGACCTGCACCAGCTGCTCGACGCCGCCGCCTACCAGGCCGTGGCCGACGCTGCCTGAGCGAGCACCCCCCATGCCCTACAGCCAGCCCCTTTCCGCCCTGGAGCAGAAAGACGAGTTCATCGGCCGTCACATCGGCCCCTGCGCCGCTGAAATGGCCACCATGCTCGGCGACCTAGGCGTCGAACATCTGGACGCCCTGATCGACCAGACCATCCCCGCCGTCATCCGCCTGCCGGCCGACCTCCGCCTCCCGGCGCCGCAACGGGAGCACGAGGCTCTCGCCGCCCTCAAGGCCATTGCGCGCCGCAACCGCGTGAACCGTTCACTGATCGGCATGGGCTACTACGACACCCTGACGCCCAAGGTCATCCTGCGCAACGTTATGGAGAACCCGGGCTGGTACACCGCTTACACGCCCTACCAGGCTGAAATCGCCCAGGGCCGGCTGGAGGCGCTGCTCAACTTCCAGCAGATGGTCGTGGACCTCACCGGCCTGGAGCTGGCCAACGCCTCGCTCCTCGACGAAGCCACCGCCGCCGCCGAAGCCATGACGATGGCGCGGCGCGTCTCGAAGAGCAAGTCCAACCGCTTCTTCGTCGATGCCGACTGCTTCCCGCAAACTATCGACGTGCTCAAGACCCGCGCCACCTACTTCGGCTTCGAACTGGTCATCAAGCCGGCGGCCGACGCCGCCGCGGAAGAGTGCTTCGGCGCCCTGCTCCAGTACCCCAACGAAAAAGGTGAAGTCAGCGATCTGACGCCCCTGGTTGCCTCCCTCAAGGCCCAGGGCGCCACCGTGGCCGTGGCCAGCGACCTCATGGCCCTGGTATTGCTCAAATCACCCGGCACCCTGGGTGCCGACATCGCCCTCGGCTCCAGCCAGCGCTTCGGCGTGCCCATGGGTTTCGGCGGGCCCCACGCCGCCTTCTTCGCCACCCGGGCAGCCAACGTGCGCGCCATGCCCGGCCGCATCATCGGCGTCTCCAAGGACGCCCGCGGCAAGACCGCCCTGCGCATGACCCTGCAGACCCGCGAGCAACACATCCGCCGCGAAAAGGCCAATTCCAACATTTGCACCTCGCAAGTTCTGCTGGCCAATATGGCCGGCCTGTACGCCGTCTATCATGGCCCGGAAGGGCTCAGGACCATCGCCAGCCGCATCCACCGTCTGGCGGCCATCTTTGCCGAAGGCATGCGCCGTGCCGGACTGCCGGTCCTGACGCGATATTTCTTCGACACCCTGCACCTTGATCTGGGCGCCCGGGCCGAAACCATTTGCCGCAATGCCCAGGCGGCCGGCTACAACCTGCGCCGGGTATCCACCGGCGTCCTCGGCGTTTCCTTTGACGAAACGACCACGCGCGAGGACGTGGCGGCCCTGTTCAAGGTCATTTGTCAGGTCACCCTGGATATCGAGGCCCTCGACACCCAGATGGCGGGGAGCGACCCCAACCTGCCGGCCACTCTGTTGCGCCAGGACTCCATCCTCCGGCATCCCGTGTTCAACACCCACCATACCGAGCACGAGATGCTGCGCTATCTCAAATCCCTGCAGAACCGGGATTTGGCCCTCGACCACTCGATGATCTCCCTGGGCTCATGCACCATGAAGCTCAACGCCACCAGCGAGATGATCCCGGTAAGCTGGCGGGAATTCGCCAATCTTCACCCCTTCGCCCCCCTCGACCAGGCCCAGGGCTACCTGCAGATGATCCGCTGCCTGGAGGATTGGTTACGCACGCTTACCGGCTTCGACGCCATCTGCATGCAGCCCAACTCCGGCGCCCAGGGCGAGTATGCAGGCCTGGTAGCGATCGCCCGCTACCACGCCAGCCGCGGCGAGGGACACCGAAACATCTGCCTCATCCCCAAATCGGCCCACGGCACCAACCCGGCCACGGCCCAGATGTGCAACATGCAGGTGGTGGTGGTCGAGTGTGACGACAAGGGCAACGTGGACATCATCGACCTACAGAACAAGGCCCAGCAGCACGCTGCCAATCTGGCCTGCCTGATGATCACCTATCCCTCCACCCACGGGGTTTTCGAGGAGGACATCCGCGACATCTGCGCCCTCGTGCACTACCACGGCGGCCAGGTGTACATGGATGGCGCCAACCTCAACGCCCAGGTGGGGCTCACCGCCCCGGGCTATATCGGTGCCGACGTCAGCCACATGAACCTGCACAAGACCTTCGCCATCCCCCACGGCGGCGGCGGTCCTGGCATGGGACCCATCGGCCTCAAGGCCCATCTGGCGCCCTTCATGGCCAACCATGTCGTGCAACCGGTGGAGGGCCCCCACAATGGCCAGGGCGCAGTCAGCGCGGCTCCCTTCGGATCTGCCTCCATCCTGCCCATTTCCTGGATGTACATCGCCATGCTCGGCGGCGAAGGCCTCAAGAAGGCCACCCAGGTCGCCATCCTCAACGCCAATTACGTCGCGGAAAAACTCAAGGCCCACTACCCTGTGCTTTACGTCGGCAAGAACGGCCGTGTGGCCCACGAGTGCATCCTGGACATCCGTCCGATCAAGGCGGCCACAGGCATCGCCGAGATCGACATCGCCAAGCGCCTGATGGACTACGGTTTCCACGCACCCACCGTAAGCTTCCCCGTACCCGGAACCATCATGGTCGAACCCACCGAGTCGGAATCCAAGGCAGAACTGGACCGCTTCATCGCCGCCCTGGTTGCCATTCGCGAAGAGATTCGCCATATCGAGGCGGGCACCTGGCCGACCGACGACAACCCGCTCAAGAACGCCCCGCACACGCAGGCCGACGTGGTCGACGCCGACTGGAAGCATCCCTACAGCCGCCAAGAGGCCGTCTTTCCCCTCCCCTGGGTAAAGGCCAACAAGTTTTGGCCCAGCGTGAATCGCATCGACGATGTCTTCGGCGACCGCAATCTCAACTGCGCCTGCCCGCCGCCGGCCGACTACGCCTGACCAAGCACGCCCCATGATGCGCTCCGCCCTCGCCGCCCTGATCCTGACGACGACCCTCTCGGTTGAGGCCCTCGCCGCTTCCGAGCAACTGCCTTCCGGATCCCAGTATCTAGGGGAGGTACGCCGCGGCCCGGATGGGAAACTCCTTTCGGTTCCCAAAGCCGTGGCCGAACCTGGCACAGAAGGCGTGCCTGCGCCGGCGGCGTCAGTTTCCGCCCGCGTGATCCGGGTCGCGCCCGGAACCGCCCTGGCAACCATTCCCCAGGCAGCTCAGGCCGCCCAGGATGGCGACATCATCGAAATCCAGGCGGGTACCTACCGCGGCCAGCCGGTCGTCTGGACCCAGAAGAAGCTCACCATCCGCGGCGTGGGCGGCCGGCCCGTGATGCTCGCCGAGGGAACTCACGCCGAGGGCAAGGCTGCCTGGGTCATCCGCAACGGCGACATCGAAATCGAGAATATCGAATTCCGTGGAAACCGGGTACCCGATGGCAACGGCGCCGGAATCCGCTTCGAGAGGGGACGACTGCGTCTGCGTTCCTGTGCTTTCTTCGACAACGAAATGGGGTTACTGACGACCAATCATCCAGAGGCCGTGCTGGAGATCTCCGATAGCGAGTTTGGTGCCGCACCCCGTCATGGAACCGTCCTGCACCACCTTCTCTATGTTGGTGGCATCGCGCGTTTCGCTTTGACAGGCAGCCGCTTGTCCGGCGGCTACCGCGGGCATCTCGTCAAGTCACGGGCCCGGGAAAACTATGTGAGCTACAACCTCCTAGTGGACGGCCCCGAGGGGCAGGCCTCATACGAACTCGAATTCCCCAATGGCGGCATCGCTTACGTCGTCGGCAACCTCATCGGACAGAGTGCCGGGACTGACAACATGACCCTCATCGCCTACGGTGCCGAAGGCCCCCGCTGGCAGGACAATGCCCTGTATCTTGCCCACAACACACTGGTGAACGACCATCCTAACGCACGCTTCCTCCACGTCTGGACCGACAAGATCGGTGCTTCGACAGAGGTCTGGGTGCTCAACAACCTGAGCGCCGGGACAGGCACCCTTGAACCCTTCGGCAGCGGACGCTTCGAGGGAAACGTCAGCGTTCCACGGTCCAGCCTGATTCCTGCGGATGGCATCCCGGCCCGCTTGCCGGTCTCCTCTCCCCTGCGCGGAACCGTGCGTCCGCCGGGTGAAGTCCGCGGAAAGTCGCTCCTCCCCAGCGCTGAATTCAGCTTTCCGGTCGGTTCGAAAGCGATATCCCTCCCGGCACGCCTGGCGCCGGGAGCGTTTCAGCAGTAGAGACCCGCTGTGCAAATTTCAAGCAGGGTGTAAAGTAGGAGCGTAGCTACCCCGAGGAGAACATCATGGCTGTCGATCGCGTCACATCGTCTTCCGCTGCGGAGCAGGCCTTCGCGCAACGGGTGTCGGAGAACCAGCAACTCCGCGCCGCCGAACGTGAAGAAAAAGCCGCCGCACCCCGGGAACAGCAGGAAGACGCTTCCCGCCCGGTCGTCAACACTGAAGGTCAGACCACCGGGACGGTCATCAACGTCACAGCCTGAGCTTTCCTCTGGACGAGACGTCCATGGCAGTCAGCCCTATTTCTGGCCGCGCCAGTGCGACGAGCGACGCCTTCCAGCAATTGCAATCGCAGCAGGCAAGGCGCACCGCGGATCAGGCTGAGCAAGCCGCCCAGGAACTTCGGCGCCGCGCCGCAAGTGCGCAGAGGGTTGCCGATCAGGCCAATGAAGACGCTCGCAGCCTCCAGGTCCAATCCGATCAGGCGGACGGCGCCGCCGAAGTCGCCCGGCGGGGCCTGGCAGGCCAGGAGGTGTTCTCCCGTTCCGCCGATCATCTGGCGGGGGTCTATGATCGCGTAGTCGAGGCAACCCAGGGTTCCAGTGTAACGAGCACCGTGGTCGTAACCAACGGTGCTTCCTCAACCCCCGGTACGCTGGTCGACACCACTGCCTGACAAGCGGCGCTGCCAGGCTGCAATTTCGGGAAGACACTCGGAAAGTCGGACATCGAGGCCAGCCTGGGCTTTGGCGAGCAGACTGCGCTGGGCAGACGGAATTTCTTGCGGCACTACCGGATCTAGGGTGACGACGAGGTCGCCGGCCCCGATACCAGGGCGCCCGGGGTAGCCCTTGCCGGAGAGAATGATCTGCCTTTCTTCGATTCCACCCGCATCGACGCGCAGCGTCACTTGATCGTGCGGTAGCGGGAGTGCGATATCTCCACCGGCCATAAGAGTAAGAATGCTCACCGGCAACCGCAGGGACAGGTTGCGCCCCTCCAATTGCAGCCAGGGATGGGGTGCGATACGAAGGCAAAGAAAAAGATCTCCGGGGGCGAGACCTTCGCCGCCTGGCTCCCCTTGCCCGGCCAGCCTCAGTTCATCGTCGGGCAGCAGGCCCGGGGGTACTTGAACCTCCAGACGGACATCGGCGGTGTCCCGACCGCTGCCTTCGCAATCAGGGCAAATACGTTCGCTGAAGAATCCCCGCCCCTGACATTGGTGACAGCGCTCCAGACCGCCTTTGCGGTTCCGGACGCGGCCGCTGCCGTGACAGGCCTCACAGAGACGAGAGCGACTGATTCCCGCTTCACCACTTCCTTCGCAGGTGGAACAGGGATGCCCCCGGCGAACCAGGACAGCCTTTCTGCATCCCGCCATACCCTCGGCGAGGCTAACTTCGAGAACCATGCGGATATCTGGCGCCCGCGGCATTTCTGGCGGGGCGGGCTCTGTCTGCTCCGGCGCATGTTCGCCATCACTGTCATTATTGGCCGGCTCGGCCTCGTCCTGAAGTTCCTGGAGATCGTCGTAGGCGGCGCGAATGGCCTTAAAACGTTCCGTGGCTTCAGGAGCCGTATTGCGATCCGGATGCCAAGCCATGGCCAAACGCCGATAGGCGCGCTTGATTTCCTGCGGCGAGGCACCGGGGCTAAGACCAAGAACGGTAAGGGAATCCATCGGGGGAGAAAGGGCAGAAGGGGCCCTATTTTACCCCGAGGCGACAGGCCTTCGCCGCCCCGAACGCCCCTGAACAGCTTCAGGAAAGCTTGCGCTTGGCGACGATGGGCAGACGGATTAGTTCTATGCCTTCGTCCCGCAAGGCATCAAATTCCTCATCCGTGGCACTGCCGCGGATCCCCCGCTCCGGCGCTTCGCGGTAATGGATCTTGCGCGCTTCTTCGGCAAATGCCGTGCCGACATCTTCTGTGGAAGCCATCAGCGCACCCACCAGTTGGCGGTAGAGCCCCATCGCCTGGGAATCTTCCGGCAGGGCTGCAACACTCGTCACGGCGGTGGATTCGGACCGAGTCCCGGACGCCAATGCGACCGCGGACGGCACGCGTCGAACGGCCGGAGTATCGCAGTGCGGGCAGCGGATTAGACCCTGATCCAGTTGGGATTCATAATCCTCGGGTCCGGAGAACCACCCTTCCATTCGGTGGTCGTTTTCACACAGCAAGTCGTAAATGATCATCGCGCATCAGACTGGTGCCCGGGAACGGACTTGAACCGTCAAGGATTGCTCCGGCGGATTTTAAGTCCGCTGTGTTTACCAATTTCACCACCCGGGCGGCGGGCGGATTATAGGTCCGGAGATATGGAAAAGGGAAAGCGGCCAGCGCTTTCCCTTCGTACTGGAGCGGCAGAAGAGTCTCGAACTCTCGACCTCAACCTTGGCAAGGTTGCGCTCTACCAACTGAGCTACTGCCGCGTATTCCTGGAGGCGCGAGCCGGAGTCGAACCGACCTACACGGATTTGCAA
>SSTB01000005.1 GCA_009469665.1 Azonexaceae bacterium
GCTGAAGAGCATGTTTCAACCGAGTACTGTGGTGGCGTTACCTCCGTCTTAGTGGTGCACTGCGAGCTAGTTCCGGCCCCACCATCGAGGCCAATGGACTGAAAGAAGCTTTCGGCGTTATCTCGTGCATTCTTTGCCCCGATGACCATCGGGTCGTTCTGGGTGATGTTGAATTGAGGACGGATTTGCGGGTTGCGTGCAAGAAAGTTGATCGCCTCGCATTCTTGATTGGCAATCGTGTTCGTGCCTGCCGTGTAGCTGCCGCAGTTTTGCACCTTACCGATACCCGGCCCAGTCAGCTGCCCTTGGCCACCCTGGTACAACTGCGCTTCGGTGGGACTTGAGCCGTAAGCGGGCACTTTGTCTGCTGCTGCCCCACTACCAATTCCTGAAAACGTCGCCGTGTTGGCCCCACCACCAAGTGTCTTGCCCTCCTGAAATGCAGCTCCCTGGTCTGCGAAAGCGATCGTCGAGCAACATAGCGCGACAACCCAAATGAATTGCCTCAATTGATTCCCCTGACAATCCGGTTGCGATACGCCCTGGCAATCTGCCCCCATGTCAGACTCTTGCGCTCGATATGCTCAAGCGCATAGTCAAGCGAAACGTCGCCTGCCACCTTGACGAAAGTCCCAGCTTGAGAGCAGCCGTTCTCGAGAACCGTTCCGGCTTCCGGTCGGGCGATTACAACCGCAGGCACCCTGGTGACACTGAATTGCCGGAAGGCGGGAGGATGAACAACCGCCGAGACGTTGCGCTTGCCGATGATTGACTGAATTTCCTCCCCCATTCGGGTCATGGAGTCACCCTTCAGCCCCCGAAAAACAAGTGTTGCTCCGGCACGCTCTGCCTGCTCTGCCGTTCGCTCCAAGGCATCTCTGGGCATTGAGAGAGATACCATGATCAAAAGATCTGGCTGCTCATTCTTTGGCGCAGAGGCTTTGCCCAGTTCCTTGAACTTTTCGGCGATTGTCGCAATGTCGGGAGCCGGCACCGCCGCCTGGGGCAGTGCCTCAATATTCGGCATCCCTCCGCCATAGAGCCGCATGGATTGCTCAGAATCCGGGATACGCTGCATTGCCTCCCTCGCCCTGCTTTGAGACTTCTGCATCTCCTCGGATGTCGGCAGGCGCACCGGCTGATTGCCGACCAAAGGAGATTCCTGTGCCAACGTCACTGAAGACGTCAGCAGCAGGATCAAGGCAGGCAGGAGTGAAACGAATTTGCGGGGAGTTTGCATAATCAGTTCCCGAGACCAACCGCACCCTGGCAACAGTTGCGTTTCCTGAAAATCTGGTACGCAAAGTCCTCGCCTTCAAACGGAAACTCCCGCCCTGCCCCCCATAAAGCGGTGCTGCGCCCAAGCGGCTGGCAGCATTTGCCGGCAATCTTCTTCGTTTGCGGGATCGGGTACAGCATGTGGTACTTGTAGCCTGTCTTGTCCAGGACGGGCTGCGGGTAATAGCCACACATTCCGTCCTCGCCAGAAGCCGCCCACATCAGCATTTCCCGGTGCAACTTGGCGGTAATGCGGTAGACCTCGAGGCTTGATGCCTGAACACCGCCGACGTGTGCCTGAATGTTTCCGTTTAACGGATACAAGCTACCTTGGCAGCCGGCGCACCAGAAGAAGGTGTTATTCGGAAATCCGGAAGTTGCAGCTACGCAGTCGGCCGCACAAGCAGCGCGTGCTGGCAGATTGCCAAAGAGATACACGTCGGGATTCAGTATTCGGGTGAGTTCGTCATCCTTCCAGAGTGGATCGAGCTCGGTCAGGTAGGCGACATCGAAGCCCTGATTTTCCAAACAGGAGTTATCGAGGACTGCCTGCAGGTAGTAGATGATCGGATCAACGTACCAATGCACCTGGTAGAAGGATGATTGATCCTGCCCGTCGCGCCGGAAGCGACTGGCTACTGGTGCATCAAACCCCGGATCCATCCTGATTCCGCCGAGGCTGACCATGCAGAAGGGGTCTCGCACTACATCAACGCGGCGTACCGGCTCCCAGAAACTGACCTTGAATCCAAACTTGGGCGGATTACCGCAAAAGCAGGCTGGATTCCCACCGGGATTAGCCGTGTCTTCCTGGTCCATCGATGCCAACGTTGCCCCACCGATCTTGAGAGGAAACATGCATGACCAGCAAATGTCAGTGATCGGATTGGCGAATTTTCCTTTACACGTGGCCGCTTGGGCGGTCGCCATTGCGACCATCATCCAGACGACACAGAGGGCCGCTTTACAGACGAATCTCATCAACACGAAGCCTTTTCCCTTCCTGCGACACGACGGCTGGAGACTGGGTAATTGAGAAACGCCGGGTAAGTGCGCCACCTTGGTCGTAGAAAATCTCGCGCTTCCACTCGCGCATGAGTTTTAGCGGCTCACCACCCACCAGAATCGGCTTGACCAAGCCTTTAGCACTCGAGAGAAATCGCTTCGCAAACTCGACCTGCCCCTTGTCCCGCGCATCCAAGAAAAGCAGCGTCTTGGATAGTTTCTCGTAATCGAACGGATTGACTGTGGTTCCCGCAGGAAAGAGCACCCTTCCCTTCTCATCAACCACATTTCTGTCGAGCGTCCATGTCGGGTCGATATAGAAGGTTCGAGCAGTTTCAGTTGCTCGTATGCCCCGTACTGCTTTGGGGCGCTCAACCGCACCGATGACTTGCTGCTTGTAATCTTCCTGCATCTTGGACAGTTCGCCGGATTTATCCATGCGCCGAAACTTGTCCTGAATGACCTCGATCAGGTCTCGCTCAATGATTTCATAGGTGGGGCCAAGGCTGCCCAGATCCTCAGCGCGAAGAGGAAAACTGATCGTGAGAATCAAAAAAGGAAGTGCAAACGATGAACGAAAGACCATTCGATAATGTTTGCACGCGGCCCCCACCAATTCGGAGGCTAAAAGCATTCGTTTCCGAAGCTTTTCGATTCAGAGCAGCTAAAACTATCTATCGATAAATTAACCGATAGTTACGAACTGCTACGGCAGATAATCGTCGGCGGTTCTCTGCTCTAAGATAACAATATCGAGAAACGGACACTCACGCCAAAAAGGATGTCGGCAAGAATTTCGAATCAATATTCAGGTAAGAAGTTCTTCTTGGCGCTGGATTTTCAGCACGTGAAGTTGCCGGGGTTTCTGGCCTGGAATCTCCAAAATACCTATGTCGCCGGGGGACATCCCGAGTAGGGCTTGGGCGAGAGGCGTTTCCTCGTTGACGATGCCCATCTTGACGTTGCTAGCACTGTCCACGATCAGAACACTGTGCCTGTCATTTGGGGCATCGAGCGGGCAATAGGTGACACGATCCCCAACCTCGACGAACAGGTCTTCGCTGGAGTCGGATTCAGCTGCGATGGCCTCCGCCACCTCCTCGGCCACCTGATTTTCGACGGCCTCGTCGATCTCATCGACCAGGATCTCATCATCCCATTCACCCGGATCCTCCGATGCCGATATTCGGCGACGCTCTTCAAGGAATTCGCGAAGCCTCGCAATTGCCCTACGCGGATCGTAGAACCAGTCTGTCGACCAAATACGGTGGATGCGTCCCTTCCATCCCAGGGACTCGAGAATCTCTTGGCGGATGCGATCCCGGTCGCGAACAGAAAAGCCGCTGTGGTAAGTAGCGCCATCGCATTCGATTCCGGCGAGGAATTCCCCGGGCCTGTCTGGATTACGCACAGCCATGTCGATGAAGAACCCGGCAACACCAAGTTGCGGTTTAACCTCATAGCCCATTGAGGATATAACGTTGGCAACGGACACCTCGAAGTCGCTGTCCGGATCGCGCTCCCCCTCGTCGGTGGAGACAAGAACACCGCGCTTGGCAAAATCCAGATAGTCACGCAGGGCCTTTGTACCGAGCGGAGTGCGCGCATCGACCACGATGTCCTCGGGAGCCATGGACGTAAAAAGTTCAATCCTCCTCTTCGAGCGGGTGAAGAGCACATTGAGACGGCGCCACCCGTCGGGACGGCTGATGGGGCCGAAGTTCTGTCGCACCTTGTCCGTGCCGGGCGCCTTGCCGAACGTGGTGGATATGAAAATCACGTCTCGCTCGTCGCCCTGGACGTTCTCCAAGTTCTTGACGAAGAACGGCCATCCCTCAGCCTCCCAACGGCCCATGAAATCGGCCCCCTCGTCGAACGTCTTGAGTTTTTTGTCGAGCAGTTCCTCTATGAGTTCCCGCTGGGTCTGGTTGAGCGTGACCACACCGAGCGATTCGTCCGGTCGCCTGATCATGTGCTCAAGCACTGCGTCCACCACGCGCTGCGCCTCCGGGGCGTTCTGCCTGTCCTTGTATGCGCCTCCCTTGACGTAGCGGTATTTCACCCCGAGCCCCGGGTTCTTCGCATAGGGCGACGGAAACACGATCAGGTTCTTGTAGAAATGGTGATTGGAGAACGCGATGAGCGACTCGTGGTGGGAACGGTAGTGCCAGCGCAAGCTGCGCACTGGAGTGAAGAGTTGCTGACAGATGTCCAGGATGCTCTCCATGCCACTGATCGCAGCCGGGGCCTCATCGTCCTCCTCGTCGTCGGAACCATCCACCATGCGATCGAAGAAACTGGTCGGAGGCAACTGCTTGGGGTCGCCGACAACGACGAGTTGCGTCCCTCGCGCGATGGCCCCAATGGCCTCCTCGGGCCGTAACTGCGACGCCTCGTCCATGACCACTAGATCGAACCTCAACGCGCCCTGCTCAAGATACTGGGCTACCGACAGCGGCCCCATCATGAAACAGGGTTTGAGTTCCTGGAGTGCCAATCCCGCACGCCTGACCAATTGTCTGATTGGGATGTGCCTGCGCTGCTTGTTGATCTCCCGACGCAGTAACTGCATGTCGGTGAAGTCACCGACAGTGGTACCCCGCTGCCCCTCTGGGACGGTGGTACGGCGGTCGATCTGGCTCGCAAAATCCTTTCCTGTGAGAGAGACGATTTCCGCATCAAGGTACCGGTAGTCTGCCCGGGTCTTGTCATGGGCAGATCCGTTGAATCGGGATAGTTCGGGGTATGACTGGTATACCGATCTGCCAATAGACTGGTAGGCTGAAAGCTCAAACGCCGAGGCTAGGCACTCTGACGGAATCTTGCCGGACTCAAGCGCTGCCACGAAGTCGGCCAGCCCCTCTTGTCTTGCCTCTTGACGAAGAGAGAGGTATTTCGACCAGGGGAGGACGGATCCCGGGACGGCCGAGACGGCTTCCAGCCTGGCAAGGATCTCAGACGGGAGATCGCCGCCTGACACTCCACGCGCCTGCCCCTGCCACTCGTCCCATGAGAAGGATCCATAGGATGAAAGCGATTCGACGGCATCCCGGGCCTTACTGCATCCGTCCGCAATAGTTCCGTAGAGACGCCTGGATTCAGCTAAAGCCTCGCCCGCGTCTCCAGACAGCAGCCTGCGACGAACGGCTGAAGGAAGTTCAATCGCGCACACCTTGGCACCCCATCCATGTGTCACGGACAGGCGATCAAGGTCGGTTTCTGCTCCGTCGAATACACCACCGAGCATTCGCCGCACATCGTCTGACGAGGCGAACCTGTCGAGAATGGATCGTGCATCGGCTTCTTCGTCGGAGGCCTGGAACACCTCCCGGGCAGACCTTCCCTGCCGGGCAAACGAGGAAATGCGTTCCAGCACCTTTCTGGCCGCGGCCGCGTCATCGCGGGCGACATCGGCTAACGAAGCCCAATCATTAAAGCGGTTCCATTGCGGCAACCCGGCAACTCCGGCCCAGGCGTCGTCAATTTCCGACTTGCTCCGCGCAAAGGTCTCAGCCACAGACAAGGGGCATTCGCCCTCAGCGAACGAGAGGGCCTGTGATGCGGTGTCGGCCACCATGGACGCCTTTGAAGAAACCTCCTGAAGAACATGCTGCCAAGGTCCGCCAGCAAGATCGGCCATCCATCCCAATTCATCTCCTCCAGCTTCGCGCAGGGAGTTCCCACCCCGCATGATCGACTCCAGGTCGGCAGCTGCAGCAGTAAGGTCTGCCCTTGCCTCCATGAGGCGGAGGGCGTCCCTCGGTGAAAGACTGAGATCCGACTTTCCTGAGAAGAACCCAATGACGGTGGAAATGCTGCCGGCCGCACGCCGAAGAGTCTCCAGGGCTGCATCCCACCCTTTGGACTTCGCCTCGCGGAACCCCGCCACGTCCGCCCCGAAGATGCCCCTGACGGCCGCCTCGGCCTCTTCCAGCCTGCGAGCGTCGGACAAGATCGCATCTACCTTGGCGGAAAGCTCCGCCACCCGTTCGGCGGATACGGCAGTCAGGTCAAACCGCTCGGCAAGGCCTGGGCACTCCGCCATCGAAAACCTCGACGAGACATACCACTCGTTGAGCTTGTCCATCCGAGCCGTGTCGGTGTCAAGCCCGCGGAACACCCCCCCGAAACATTCGCGGTACTCGATGTTTGAGACGAAGGCATCCTTGGCGTCGATCCAGGCCGCGAGGGCTGCAAGTTCGTCCGCGCGCTGTCTGGACGTCAATTTCCGCTTTTCCCTCGATATACCGACATGCAGCTTTCTTGCCCTGCGCCATTCCCCGTCGAAGAACGCGAAGAACCCATCCTTGCGGCGGAGGGCCGCGACGGACGTTTTGATCTCCGAGACCGGCGGCAAAGAGTCAAGGTAAATAACCTCCTCGAATCTTGCTCTACCGCTCCGCTCGGCCGCAAGGGCGTTCTTGGCCTCTTCGATGAGTTCAGCCGTTCTTGCATGACCGAAAGTCTGGCGGCGGTATTCGAGTAGATCGGCGGGGGCCGTAGAACACACCTTGGCAATTGCCACGAGTTCGGCAATCGAGCGCTCTGTCGAGTCAAACGTGACACCCATGCGCTCCGCAGACAAACGGCACCGTTCGAGGGAGTCTCCGCAGGCGGCCAATTCCTCTTCCAGCATGGCGTTGAGCCGGATGAGTTCGGTCACGGATTTGTCGGCAAGCGGAAAGGCCGCAAGGCGCCGAGCCTCGGCAAGGGATTCAAAGGAGACGTCGGCATCCCGTGAAAGCCCGGGAAGTCCATCGGGATCGGCGAGACGGGCAATGGCGTCGGGGGTGCCGTCGAAAGGCAGCCCTCGCTTGGTCGCGATGGCCCCAATCCTGGCTAGAGCCTCAGAAAGGGGCTTGCAGGCGGCAAGGATAGATGATGCCCTGGCGGCCAGTCGGTCAGCGGAGAACGGAGCCAAACCCAATGAATTGGCAAACCCGCAGTTTGCTACGAACGCGTCGAACGCACCCTTACCGGCAGGACCATATGGAGCCCTCGATGTCCGCACTGCAGCCAAAGTATCGTCAATTGCCCTCTCGAGACGGGACACCGACTGGATCGCGTCCCCAATGTCGGCATCCAGCAGGGGCTTGGACAGTTTCCTACGCTCAGCGAGTTGGCGCACTTCCGCCATTTGATTCCCCGGCAGGCGCTCGCCGTCGGCAAGCACCTCGGCGGCCGAATTGAACAGCCTGCGCGCCTTCTCGACCCCGTTGGCCACGTCCGCGAGAAGCCTCGAACTGCGCTGCCCCTTCGGATCGGCATCCGGGTCGAACATCCTTGGCAGCAATGACGGCTCCACCCCTTCGGGTACATCAGGGGCGAGGGCCAGTGACGCTTTGATCTTCGTCGCTGACGCGGCGTCGGGCTGTTCGCTGAATCCGAAGAAATCGACTGCCTGAGCAGCTGCAGCGTTCGCAGCAAGTGCCCCGTCCAAGGCAGATGAGACAATCCTTGCGATGGCCTCGTCGTCAGACGGAGCCAGTGGATTGGGTCGGAACCCCCACCATGGATGGCTCTGATCGAACCGTCCGCCGATAGCGTCGTGAAGTTCCGCCAAAGCGGCGAGCCGCGATCTCCTCGACTCTATGTCGTCGTGTGTCCATCCGGACGCGTCCTTGAACCCGATGGCATTGACCGCCGCCGACACCTCCCCGAGTTCCTGCCTGCGTCGCTCGGCCGCCCAGAATATCTCGTTGACCGTCAGGCCGATGGAGTTGCCGATCCGGCTCCCCATCAACTCGGCATAGCGGGCAAGCTCCGCTTTCTGCCGCTGTAGCGTGGCCATCTTTGCTTGGAACTGCGCAGGCGCAGGGAACCGTTGCTCGATGCGAGCTTGGATGTCCTCGAGGAACTTTTTCTTCTGCGTCTTGTGCGAATGCAGTTCGAGACAGAAATGCCCAAGGCCAGCATGGTTGAGTCGATGTCGCACCACCTCAAGGGCCGCCAGTTTCTCGGAGACGAACAACACCTTCTTACCCTTGGACAAGGCAGCGGCGATTATGTTGGTGATGGTTTGCGACTTTCCGGTTCCCGGGGGGCCGTTGACCACCAGATTCTTGCCGGAGAGCACGTCAATGATCGCGCTGTGCTGGGATGAGTCGGCATCGAAGATGAGCGGCTGCATCGCCTCCGGCCGCTCGTCAATGCGGTAGTCCTCTGCATGCAGTCCGCCACCACCACCGCCTTCGCCACCTGAAAACACGGACTTGACCAGTTCGCTCTGCAACAGGCCGGGATTCTTCTTCGAGTCGAGATCAGACCATATGGCGAGTTTCCCGAACGAGAGCATGCCGAGTGTTATCTGACGGCGCACCTTCCAGCGGCGCTTTTTCGAAATGGACTGCTCGATTCTCGTAAAGTAGGATTCCGGCTCCTCCTCTTCCTCGTATTCAGGAAGGGTGAGCATGAAGTCGCGGCGCATCTTCTCGCGCAGGGTGTGGTTCTCGGCCAAGTCCTCACCGCTGTGGAGAACACTGTACTGATAGGTTCCGGTCTCCCTGTCAAGGCCACCCTTCGCCAACGAGACAGGCAGTGAAAGCAGTGGGGCGATCATCGCCCTGTCAGAGTCTTCGCTGTCGTAAAACTCCAGGAAACCAAACACGAGGAACAGCATATTGGATCCTGTCTCCTCAATAGCCGTCTTCGCCTCACTTGCGATCTTGCGCAGTTGTCGCTCGAGGTCAGCCGGATACAGCAATGTCTGGATGCCATGCAGCCTGTGACCATTGGCACCTTCCGGATTTGGCGGAAACTCGAAGGAAGTCGATATGCCAAGGCGCGCGGCGTGGAGTTTTGCCTCCGGTCGCTTGCCCTCGTAGGAGTCGGGATCAGGCTCGGGGACGTATTTGAAAGGGACGGCCTTGGCGTCCATCAGCCGGTCGAATACCAGATTCAGGTTCGGGTTGTCCGCAATCTGGACGCTGCGACCCTTGGGGTGGCGGTAGTTGAGCAGCCGGTTACGCGACGAGAGATCCAGCAGACGCGTTCGTAGTCTTTCGATGGCCTCGCCGACGGTAATTCCACCTGAAAATATTTCTCCGATTATCGCGTCGGCGTCATTAGCCTGGTATTCGCCGGTTTGTTGTTCTTCCATTATCCCGATCCCGCTTTATCCCCAAGTCTTGCATGGTATCTCACCCGGCATAACCACGACAGTGCCGGGGCCACCAATAGATTAGCTGAAGAGATTTGATCACAAGCCAAGCTCGCCAGATGAGCCATCTAAATTGGGGGCTGATCGAATCGGTAAGCGTGTCGAATCTGGTCGCACAGGAACGGATATTCATTGATGCGAGCGGGGCCTCAAGGGAACTCCAACGCATTATTTGCCAGCGGAACTCAGGTGATCTGAGAACCCTGCGGCCAGAGTTCTGACTGATTCTGTCTGGCTGCCAATGCTGGAAGTCCCTGCCCATTAACTTCTGGCTTAGGCCAATGTGATACGCTCCGCGCCCCGCAAAAAGCAGAGAGAATCATAATGGACAAGGCACACTCACCATTCCCCGGCGGCAAGTACATGAATACCAATCAGTTGGAATGGTTCCGGCTGGAACTCCAGCAGCAACTCGACGAATGTGAGCGGCTCATTGAGGACACGAAGAGTCAGGATGACCAGGCATCCCCGGAGGGGGATGAAGCGGATGTGGCAGACTACAAAATTCAGATCGAGCAGCAGGCTTCTGCCATCCATCGATTGCACCTCCAGAAGCGCGCCATCGAAATGGCCTTGAACCGAATAGACAGCGGCGACTATGGCTACTGCGAGGAAACCGGCGATGAAATTGGCCTGCCACGGCTCAAGGCCAATCCGACCGCACGGCTTTCACTGGATGCCCAAGAGCGCATGGAACGGCAAAACCGACTGCAGGGGGCCGGCTAGCAGTAATCAGGCGTGCACCAGACCTGCGTTGCCGATATCCTCTCCATTGCTGGCAGTCTCCTTGTCATGACTGCCAGTCTCAGTTTTTGGATACCGCTGGTGCCACCAGCGCAGAGTACGCTCCTTAAGCTTGACGCACATTGATCGCCGGTCTCGCCTTACCAGTCCGATTACGTGCCCATCCAGCATGATCGGCAGATGATCACTCCCCCAGGATTTCAGGTAGGCCATCAGGGGATAATGCTCACGGTAGATGTACTCGGCCGAGTAGCGTCGGATGCCGCATCCTGTCATCGCACTTGATGCTTCCATCTCTTGAACACTCAGGAATGCAGTGCGACCGCCAGCATGCGTTCAGCACGGTTCTTTCGTGCGACCTCGGGTGTCAGTCCGACCAGTGATTCCGGCGGTAGGGGCACATCCCAGTGACTCTGAAACAGATCGATGGTATCGCCCGTATCGAGGCGGGCACGGTAAATCTTCTCTTGGTAGGCGGGGGCACCGGGCAGCGCCACTAATTCAACGGATTGGATCAGCACAACGGTCTCCTGAAGACGAAACTTCACTGACCACTATGCTCGCTCGTCTGACGGAAAGTTCTAAGCACGAAAAGATAGTGGAAAACATGACTCGTTTTGCTTTTCCCAGGCTATAGATTTGCCATGTCTATCCGATAGGAGAATGGCGCTAAGATGGCCATCACAGTGACGAGGCTCCATTTCGATATTTTCTTGATCCGAACACAATGAACAACGATGACGCTGTAACCGCCCTGATTTCCGATCGAGTGATGCAAAAACGGCTCGCCAAGTATCTTGCTCTGAAATGCTTTCGGAATTCAGTACTTGAAGATTTGCACAGCGGTATTGTTCCAGCATCGAAGAGTGGCGACTACACGGATGTTGCCGTCCATACACCGTTTGGCGA
>SSTB01000070.1 GCA_009469665.1 Azonexaceae bacterium
CGCGCAGGGCATTGATGCCGCCCCCCGCCATGCCCATGTTGCCCAGCAGCAGTTGGATGATGGCCATGCAGCGGATGTTCTGGGAGCCGACGGAATGCTCGGTCCAGCCCAGGGCGTACAGGCTGGTCATCGTCCTGTTGGGGGCCGCCGTGTCGGCGACGTATTCGCAGACCTTGAGGAAGGCATCCTTGGGCGTGCCGGTGATCTTGCTGACGACATCCGGCGTGTAGCGGGCGTAGTGGGCCTTCATCAACTGGAAGACGCACTGCGGATCCTGCAGGCTGTCGTCCACCTTGGCGAAGCCGTCGTCGCCCAGCTGGTACTTCCAGGTGTCCTTGCCGTAGCTGCGCTTCTCCTCGTTGTAGCCGGAGAAGATGCCGTCCTCGAACTTGAAGGCCGGGTCGATCAGGAAGGACGCGTTGGTGTAGGCCTTGACGTAATCGTGGTGCAGCTTGTCGTTGGAGAGCAGGTAATTGATGACGCCGCCCAGGAAGGCAATGTCGGTGCCGGCGCGGAGCGGCGCGTAATAGTCGGCGACGGATGCCGTGCGGTTGAAACGCGGATCGACGACGACCAGCTTGGCCTTGCGGTTCTTCTTCGCCTCGATCACCCACTTGAAGCCGCAGGGGTGCGCTTCGGCGGGGTTGCCGCCCATGACGAAGACAAGATCGGCATTCTTGATGTCAACCCAGTGGTTGGTCATCGCGCCACGCCCAAAACTCGGGGCCAGACTGGCCACCGTGGGAGCGTGTCAAATGCGCGCCTGGGTATCGAGCGATGTAATGCCGAGGGCCCGCAGCGTCTTGACGGTCAGGTAGCCCGTCTCGTTCTGCGCGGCGGATGAGGCCAGGAAGCCGGTGGTGGTCCAGCGATTGACGGTCACGCCGTCGGCGTTCTGGGCCATGAAATTGGCGTCCCGGTCTGCCTTCATGTGCTTGGCGATGCGGTCCAAGGCCTCGTTCCAGGAGATCTTCTTCCACTCGGCCGTACCCGGCTCGCGCACTTCCGGCCACTTGAGGCGGTTGGCGCTGTGGATCATGTCCTTCAAGCCGGCGCCTTTGGGGCAGAGCGTGCCACGATTAACCGGATTGTCCGGGTCGCCCTCGATGTGGATGATTTCTGCATGGGCGTTCTTGGACTTGTCGCCGGTGGTGTAGATGAGGACGCCGCAGGACACCGAGCAGTACGGACAGGTATTCCGTGTCTCGGTGGCGCGGGCCAGCTTGAAAGTCCGCACTTCCGCCAGGGCAGCGGTCGGCGAGAAGCCCATCATGGCGATGGACGACCCACCCAGCCCGGCGGCGCAGACTCTGAAGAACTGTCGCCGTGTAACGTTCATGTTGATTTGTCTCCTCCAGCGCGCGGGTTGCGCACTGGTAAGACTAGCGAATCGGGCCGAGGTTCGCCAACAGGACGTTGATCATCAAGGTCTTGCAGGGGGTTCATCGATGCTGCCGGGCGCGCTCCCCATCGTCGTCGGCATGCCGAGCCCACGCCGTGCCTAACCCAGGCCGCGCCGCAATAGGGCGCTCGCCCCGTCTACCGCCATCGACAGCAGGAGCATGGCGGCAATGACGGTCGCGGCCTGGGTGTGGTGGAAGAGCGACAACTCGACGTAGAGCAATTGCCCCAGGCCCCCGGCACCCACGAAGCCGAGAATGGCCGCCATGCGCAGATTCATTTCCCAGCGGTACAGCGTATAGGCGAGCATCTGCGGCAGGGAGGCAGGCAGAGTTCCGTAGAGAAACGCCAGCACGCCGCCGGCGCCCGCCCCCTGGAGCGCCGCCCGGGGCCGAGGCGAAGCATTCTGGAGGGCTTCCGCATAGAGGCGGCCGAGAACACCGGTGGTATGGAGGGCCAGCGCCAGGGCCCCTGCGAAAGGACCCAGGCCCGCCGCCAGAACCGTGAGCGTTGCCCAGACCAGTTCGGGCACCGAACGCAGGCCGTTGAGGACCAGGGAGCAAGGCAAGCGCCAGCGGGGCAGCGCCAGGAGCAACCCTCCCGCCGCCGCCAGCAGGGTGCCCACCGTGGCAATCGCCAGGGTTTCCCAGGTCCCCCGGGCGACCCGGGCCAGCCAGTCGGCGGACAGGTCGGGAGGGATGAATTCGGCGACGAACCCCGCAATGGATGTCGCGGCCTCCCGGGTCAGCAGGGCGCCGAACTGGAGCCCGAGATAGACCGAACTACCCGCCACGGCAGCGCCCACCACGACCGCCAGCCCCAAGGCGAATGGCCCGAAGGGAGATCGGCGCACCTCCGGTGGGCGGTCGAGCCGCTGCCGCAGCACGGTCGACAGTTGGTCGGCGGCAAACACCAGCAGGACGAAGACCAGCAGGATGCTCGCCGCTTCGCCGCCATTGAGCATTTTCATGGCCTGATCCATGAGCTGGCCCAGCCCCCCGGCGCCGACGAAGCCCATCACCACGGAGGCCCGGATGGCGCACTCCCAGCGATAGACCGTGTAGGACAGGAGTTCGCCCGCGGCCTGGGGCAACAGTCCGTAGAGGATAACCGGAATCCGGCGGGCGCCACTACGGCGCAAAGCCTCGGCGGGCCGCGGGTCTACGGATTCGAGAATCTCGGCATAGACCTTGGCCAACATGCCACCGTAGGTGAGCCCCAGGGCAAGAACCCCGGCGGCCGGACCAAGCCCAAAGACCCGTACGAACACCAGGGCCCAAACCAATTCCGGGATTCCCCGCAGCACGACGAGCAGAGCGCGCGCCACGGGATTGAGGCTGACCCGCTCCCGGGCGGCACCGCTGGCCCAGCCCGCCAGAGGCACGGCAATGACGAAGGCCAGGGCCATCCCGGCCGTGGCGATGGCCAGGGTTTCCAGGGTTGCCCGCCCCAGGATGGAGAGAAATTCCGCATCGCTGGCGAGGGGCAGGAAGCCGGCCAGAAACGCACCGATCACCCGCACATTGGCGCCGTCGAAGAGCACCGCTGGCTGGACCTCGGCGGCCCGAAACAGCGGCCACAGTACCGCCACCGCAGCGAGAACGGCACCCAGACGAAGGCGGGCGGCAGGGTCGCGGTGGGCCGGTGCACTCATCCTGGAAACCTCGGCGGACCGCTAGTCGATGCCCGAAATGCCTTCTGTTCTGGATCTCCGCGCCACACCGAATCGCCCACCCCGCGCCAGCATTCCGGGCAAGGGCCGAGGGGGAAGGAAAGTGGCCAGGCTGCAAAAATCATCATCCTAGAAACCTCAGTTGGACCAGCCGGATGGGGCGTGCGGGCGGGTGTCTGGCGCGCAGCGACGACGCGGCAGGCTCTTGGGGTTCGCACCAATGGACCCGACGGGTGCGCGTTGGGGAGGTGCGCGGAGGTTCGAGGCACAAGGCATTCCGGGGACTGACCAGCGGCCAACTGAGGTTTCTAGGATCATCTGGCGGGCAGTCGCCCCATGCCCCTCGCCCGGGCGACTGTGCGGCGCCGTGGCGCGAAAGTCGGCGGCGCGGGTAAACGGGGATGTGTATCCACAGGCATGGCGCCCTGGAACGCGACAACGCAAGTAGAATGGCGCCATCTGTGGCCGGGTGGCAGGAAGTCGCGGGGCAGCCCGCAGGGGATCGCCAGGTCGCAGGGCATGTCGGGAGGATCGCTTTTTTGCCGCAGCCCCTCGTCGAAAGAGGGCGCGGTTTTCCGTCGCTTCATTTCGCAAAGGAGATCTATTCGTGGCAATCAATCCGAAGGAACTATCCGCATCCAATCTGGCTGCCCTCGACGCCCTCTTGTCGGTGGCCAACGCTGCGCTCGAAACTGTCGAGCGCATCGCCACCCTCAACATGAACACCGTGCGCAGCTCCCTCAAGAACTCCGCCCAGGGCACCAAGAAGGTTCTCGCGGCCAAGACGCCCCAGGAAGCGGCCGAGGCACAGTCAGCCATGGTGCAGCCCGCCATCGACAGCGCCGTGGCCTATACGCAGGCCCTGCAACAGGTTTCCGAAGAAGCGCGGAACGAACTGGCCAAGCTGGTCGAGGCCCAGTTCAGCGCCTTCCAGAAATCCGCCGGGCGACTGTTGGAGCAGGCCACCAAAGGCGCTCCCGCGGGGTCCGAGGCCTTCGTCAGCGCCATGCAGGATGCCCTGAGCAAGGCCAATTCGGCCTACGATCAGGTCACCGCCATGACCCGGCAACTCGCCGAAGCCGGTCAGGCAACGGCCGTGGCCGTGAGCAAGGCGGCGAAAGCCCCGGCCAAGGCGCCCGCCAAGACTGCCGCCAAGAGGGCACCCGCCAAGAAATAGCCGCAGCGGCCACCCCAACCCAGGCTCTGCCCACGGCAGGGCCATTTTTTTGATCGCCGCCCCAACTCCTCGCTCCCCTTGTGCGGGAAAGGGTCC
>SSTB01000071.1 GCA_009469665.1 Azonexaceae bacterium
GCCCTAAATCAGTAACGTTCCAGATCGATGTCGATAGCCAGCGACCGGATTTCCTTGACCAGCACGTTGAAGGATTCCGGCATGCCGGCATCGATGCGGTGCTCGCCCTTGACGATGTTTTCATAGACCTTGGTCCGGCCATTGACGTCGTCCGACTTGACCGTGAGCATTTCCTGCAACACGTAGGACGCGCCGTAGGCTTCGAGGGCCCACACTTCCATTTCGCCGAAACGCTGGCCGCCGAACTGGGCCTTGCCGCCCAGGGGCTGCTGGGTGACCAGGGAGTAGGGGCCGGTCGAACGGGCGTGCATCTTGTCGTCGACCAGGTGGTGCAGCTTGAGGAAGTGCATGTAGCCGACCGTCACCTGGCGCTCGAAGGCTTCGCCGGTGCGGCCGTCGAACAGGGTCATCTGGCCCGACGACGGCATGCCCGCCAAAGCCAGCATGGCCTTGATTTCCTCTTCCTTGGCGCCGTCGAAAACCGGCGTCGCGAAGGGCACGCCGTTCTGCAGATTGCCCGCCATCTCCATCACTTCGACATCGTTCAGCTCGTCGAGGTTCTCCGGCTTGCCGTTGGAGTTGTAAACCTGGTCGAGGAAACCGCGCACTTCCTTGACGTTGGCCTGGGCGCGCAGCATGGCGCCGATCTTGTGGCCGAGGCCCTTGGCGGCGAGGCCGAGGTGGACTTCGAGAATCTGGCCGACGTTCATCCGCGAGGGCACGCCCAAGGGGTTAAGTACGATGTCGACGGGGCGGCCGTCTTCCATGTAGGGCATGTCTTCCACCGGCAGGATGCGGGAAACCACACCCTTGTTGCCGTGGCGGCCGGCCATCTTGTCGCCGGGCTGGAGGCGGCGCTTGACCGCGACATAGACCTTGACCATCTTCTGCACGCCCGGGGGCAGTTCGTCGCCCTGTGTGAGCTTCTTGCGCTTGCCTTCGAAGGCCACGTCGAAGTCCTTGCGGGCCTGTTCGAGGCCTTCCTTGACCTGTTCGAGCTGCTGGGCGATTTCCTCGTCGGCGACGCGGATATCGAACCAGTGATGCGGATCCATGCCGTCCAGGTAGTCCTTGGTGATGTCGCTGCCTTTAGCGAGCTTCTTCGGACCGCCATTGGCCTTCTTGCCGACGATCAGACGCTCGACCCGGGCGAAGGCGTCGCGCTCGACGATGCGCATCTGGTCGGCGAGGTCGAGTTTGTAGTGACGCAGGTGCTCGTCGATGATCGACTGGGCACGCTTGTCACGCTCAATGCCCTCACGGGTGAACACCTGGACGTCGATGACCGTACCGGCGATGCCCGAGGGCACGCGCAGCGAGGTGTCCTTCACGTCGGAGGCCTTCTCGCCGAAGATGGCGCGCAGGAGCTTCTCTTCCGGCGTCAGCTGGGTTTCGCCCTTGGGCGTCACCTTGCCGACCAGGACGTCGCCGGCTTCGACCTCGGCGCCGATGTACACGATGCCGGAGTCGTCCAGGCGGGAAAGTTGCGCTTCGCCGAGGGAGGCGATGTCGCGGGTGATTTCCTCGGGACCGAGCTTGGTGTCACGGGCGACGACCGTCAGTTCCTCGATGTGGATCGACGTGTAGCGGTCTTCGGCAACGACCCGTTCGGAGATCAGGATGGAGTCTTCGAAGTTGTAGCCGTTCCAGGGCATGAAGGCGATCAGCATGTTCTGGCCGAGAGCCAGTTCGCCCTTGTCGGTGGACGCGCCGTCGGCCACCACATCCCCCTTGGCGATGTGATCGCCGACCCGCACCATGGGCCGCTGGTTGATGTTGGTGTTCTGGTTGGAACGGGTGTACTTGACGAGGTTGTAGATGTCGACACCGACTTCGCCGGCCACCGTCTCGTTGTCGTTGACGCGGACCACGACGCGGCCGGCATCGACGTAATCGACCACGCCGCCGCGCAGAGCGACGACGGCGGTACCGGAGTCGACGGCGACGGTGCGCTCGATGCCGGTGCCCACCAGCGGTTTCTCAGGACGCAGGCAGGGCACGGCCTGGCGCTGCATGTTGGCGCCCATCAGGGCCCGGTTGGCGTCGTCGTGCTCAAGGAAGGGAATGAGCGAAGCAGCGACGGAAACGATCTGTCCCGGGGCCACGTCCATGTACTGGACGCGGGACGGCTCGGCCAGGATGGTTTCGCCCTTTTCGCGGCAGGTCACCAGTTCGTCGGTGAGCTTGCCGTCGCTGTCGTCGAGGGAGGCGTTGGCCTGGGCGACCACGTAATTGCCTTCTTCGATGGCCGAGAGGTATTCGATATCGTTGGTGACCTTGCCGTCATTGACCTTGCGGTAGGCGGTCTCGATGAAACCGTAGCTGTTCACCTGGGCGAACAGGGCCAGCGAGTTGATGAGGCCGATGTTCGGCCCTTCCGGCGTTTCGATCGGGCAGACGCGGCCGTAGTGGGTCGGGTGCACGTCGCGCACCTCGAAACCGGCGCGTTCCCGCGTCAGGCCGCCCGGGCCAAGGGCCGAGACACGCCGCTTGTGGGTGATTTCCGACAGCGGGTTGGTCTGGTCCATGAACTGGGAAAGCTGGCTGGAACCGAAAAATTCCTTGATGGCGGCGCTGATCGGCTTGGCGTTAATCAAGTCGTGCGGCATCAGGTTGTCGGATTCGGCCTGGGACAGGCGCTCCTTGACAGCCCGCTCGACGCGCACCAGGCCGGCGCGGAACTGGTTCTCGGCCAGTTCGCCGACGGAACGGACGCGGCGGTTGCCGAGGTGGTCGATGTCGTCGATGTCGCCGCGGCCGTTGCGCAACTCGACGAGAATCTTGATGACCTCGACGATGTCGCGGGGCGACAGGGTCAGCTGTTCGCGCACTTCGGCGTTGGCGCCCAGGGGCTTCAACTTGGCGGCCAGGGCCTCGGCGGCGGCGGCCGTGGTGTTTTCCAGGATGGCGCGGGCGCCGTAGGGCAATTCGGCGACCAGGCCCTGGATGACCTCGAGGCCCAGACCACTGCCTTCGGCCAGGTTCTTCAGGGCAGCCTCGGCCTTGGACGCCAGGCTGCGGATCATGACCTTATGTTCGACGACGTCGGCCCGGCCGAGGCGGCGGTTGAACTTCATGCGACCGACGCCCGAGAGGTCGTAGCGCTCGTCGGAATAGAACAGGCCGTGGAAGAGAATCTCGACGGCTTCCTCGGTAGGCGGCTCGCCGGGGCGCATCATGCGGTAGATGGCGACGCGGGCAGCCTGGCGGGAGGCGGTTTCGTCGGCGCGCAGGGTGTTGGAGATGAAAGCCCCGCGGTCGAGATCGTTGGTGTACAGGGTCTCGACGGTGGTGATGCCGGCTTCGCGCAGCTTGGCCAGAAGCGTTTCGGTGATTTCGTCGTTGGCGTTGGCCACCACTTCACCGGTGCCTTTGTCGACGACGTTCTTGGCCAGGACGCGGCCGACGATGAAGTCTTCCGGGACGACGATCTGCTTCAACCCGGCGGCGGCGATGTCGCGGACGTGTTTGGCCGTGATCCGCTTGTCCTTGGCGACGATGACCTTGCCGTCGGGGGCGACAAATTCGAAGCGGGCCACTTCGCCGCGCAGGCGCTCGGGCACCAGGGCGAACTCGACCTTGTCCTTGGTCAGGCCGAAGGTATCGAAGTCAAAGAATTCGGCGAGGATTTCCTCATGGGACATGCCGATGGCCTTCAACAGCGTGGTGACCGGCATCTTGCGGCGGCGGTCGACGCGGAAGAAGAGGGTGTCCTTGGGGTCGAATTCGAAATCGAGCCAGGAACCACGGTAAGGAATGACCCGGGCCGAGAAGAGAAGCTTGCCCGAACTGTGGGTCTTGCCCCGGTCGTGTTCGAAGAAGACGCCAGGGGAGCGGTGGAGCTGGGAAACGATGACCCGCTCGGTGCCGTTGATGACGAAGGAGCCGTTGGTGGTCATGAGCGGAATTTCGCCCATATAGACCTCCTGCTCCTTGACCTCCTTGACGGTGTCGGGAACCTCGCGGTCCATAATCACCAGGCGCACCTTGGCGCGCAACGAGGACGCGAAGGTCAGGCCGCGCTGCTGGCATTCCTTGACGTCGAAGGCCGGCTCGCCGAGCGCATAGCTCACGAATTCCAGGCGGGCGTTGCCCGAATGGGAGACGATCGGGAAGATCGACGTGAACGCCGCCTGGAGGCCCTCGTTCTTGCGCTTCTCGGCCGGAATCTCGGCCTGCAGGAAGGCGGTGAAGGACTCGAGCTGCGTCGCAAGCAGGAAGGGCACCTCAAGCACGTTGGCGCGCTTGGCGAAGCTCTTGCGGATGCGTTTCTTCTCGGTGTAGGAGTAAGTCATGGTAACTCCGGGATCATGAAAGCGGGTGATGGACCCAACAGAAGTGGGCAAACGCAAACAAGCTCCCCTCCCCGTTCGGGGCGGTGGAAAGCGTCGTTTGCGTTTGCCAACTGGCGGTGTTCAAAGCGGATATTCTTGGCGGCGCGAGACCTGTTTCAGAAAGTACAAAAGGGCTGGCGGAAAACCGCCAGCCCATCGAACCCTGTCGCTTACTTGAGTTCGACCTTGGCGCCGGCGTCTTCCAGCTGCTTCTTGAGGGCTTCGGCGTCGGCCTTGGGAATGCCTTCCTTGACCGGCTTCGGAGCACCATCCACCAGATCCTTGGCTTCCTTGAGGCCAAGGCCGGTGGCGGCACGCACCACCTTGATGACTTCGACCTTCTTGTCGCCGGCGGCGGTCAGAACGACGGTGAAGTCGGTCTTTTCTTCGACGGCGGCGGCCGGAGCGGCGGCACCGCCACCGACGGCGAGGGAGGCGGCGGAAACGCCGAACTTCTCTTCGAACGCCTTGACCAGGTCGTTCAGTTCCATGACCGTCATGGCGCCGACGGCTTCGAGGATATCTTCTTTGCTGATAGCCATTTCAAATAACTCCTAATACAGATCGTGAGCGGTAGGGATCAAGCGGCGGCTTCTTCGCGCTGCTTGGCCAATGCGGCGAGGCAGCCGGCAAAGCCGGACACCGGAGCCTGCATGACGCCCAACAGCTTGGCGAGCAGTTCGTCGCGGCTGGGGATGGAGGCGAGCGCCTTCACTCCGGCCGAATCGAGCACCTTGCCGGCGTAGGAGCCGGCCTTGAGTACCAGTTTGTCGTTGGTCTTGGCGAAGTCGTTCAAGACCTTCGCCGCGGCGACCGGGTCGGCGGAAACGCTGTAAATCAGCTGACCCACCATATGCTCGGCCAGGCCGGCAAATTGGGTATCAGCCACAGCGCGCCGCACCAGGGTGTTTTTCAGCACACGCAGGTAAACGCCAGACTCGCGGGCCTTCCGGCGCAGCACGGTGAGATCACCCACCTCGATGCCGCGATATTCAGCCACAGCGACGGTCTGAGCGTTGGCCAGTTGCGCCGACACCTCAGCCACGACAGCTTTTTTGTCGTTCAGATTGAGACCCACAGGTCTTTCCTCCTTTCAAGTCCAAACACGACGGGAAAATCCCGCCGCACCCACGGCGACCTGAACCAGAAGCGCACCAGCCGTTGCCGGCCGGAATGAATCCTGTTCTGGGTACACCGTCTGCGCAGGCCGCTTTCACCATTAAGCTCCGACGGAAATCGGAGCACCTGCGGTCTTTGACGATCCGTCGCCCGACGCCGAAGCGCCGGGCGACGTCCCAAAGTTCTTACTGTGCCAGCAATGAAGCCTGGTCGATGCGAACGCCGGGGCCCATGGTGGACGACACGGCGATCTTCTTGAGGTACTGCCCCTTGGACGAAGCCGGCTTGGCCTTGTTGAGCGCCTCGACCAGGGCCTTGAGGTTGGTTTCCAGGTTCTCGACGGAGAACGAGGCGCGCCCGAGGGTGGCGTGCACGATGCCGGCCTTGTCGGTGCGATACTGGACCTGGCCGGCCTTGGCGTTCTTGACGGCGGTCGCGACGTCCATGGTCACCGTACCCACCTTGGGGTTCGGCATCAGGCCGCGGGGGCCGAGAATCTGGCCGAGCTGGCCGACGATCTTCATGGCGTCCGGGGTGGCGATGACTACGTCGAAGTTGAGATTCCCGGCCTTGACTTCGGCTGCCAGATCGTCGAAACCGACGATGTCGGCGCCGGCGGCCTTGGCGGCTTCGGCCTTGTCGCCCTGGGCGAAGACAGCAACGCGAACCGACTTGCCAGTACCGGCCGGAAGAACGACGGAACCGCGCACCACCTGGTCGGATTTGCGGGCATCGACGCCGAGGTTGATGGCCACGTCGATCGATTCGTCGAACTTGGCGACGGCGGTTTCCTTGGCCAGGTTGAGCGCTTCCTGGACGGGGTAGAGCTTCTGGGGCACGACCTTGCCCTGCATCGCCTTTTGACGCTTGGTAAGCTTAGCCATGATTACAGACCCTCCACCGTGATGCCCATCGAACGGGCGGAGCCGGCGATGGTACGAACCGCCGCTTCAAGATCGGCAGCCGTCAAGTCGGGGGACTTGGTCTTGGCGATCTCTTCGGCCTGGGCGCGGGTGATCTTGCCGACCTTGTCGGTATGCGGCTTGGGCGAACCCTTCTGGATGCCGGCAGCCTTCTTGATAAGGATGGTGGCCGGCGGCGTCTTCATCACGAAGGTGAAGGACTTGTCGGCGAAGGCGGTGATGACGACCGGAATGGGCAGACCCGGCTCCATGCCCTGGGTCTGGGCATTGAAGGCCTTGCAGAATTCCATGATGTTGAGGCCGCGCTGACCGAGCGCGGGACCGATCGGAGGCGACGGGTTCGCCTTGCCGGCCGGCACTTGCAGCTTGATGTAGCCAACAATTTTCTTGGCCATAATTGCTCCTAGATGGTGAGTGGTAACGCGCTTTCGGCGATTCTTGCGAACTCCGCCTACTGACGCTCCTCTTGCCGGAATTCAGGGCTTCCGGCTCGGCCCTTGCTGCCGCTCAGGCCTTTTCGACCTGGGCGAATTCCAATTCCACCGGCGTGGCACGGCCAAAAATGGTGACCGAGACGCGCAGGCGGTTCTTTTCGTAATTGACGTCCTCGACCGAACCGTGGAAGTCGGTGAAGGGGCCGTCCTTGACGCGCACCACCTCGCCCACCTCGAACAGCACCTTGGGACGGGGTTTTTCCACCCCCTCCTGCATCTGCTGCATGATCTTCTCGACTTCCTTTTCGGAAATCGGCGTCGGCTTGGTGGCGGTGCCGCCGACGAAACCGGTCACCTTCGGCGTGTTCTTCACCAGGTGCCAGGTGTCGTCGTTCATTTCCATCTCGACCAGCACGTAGCCGGGGAAGAACTTGCGCTCGGAAATCGCCTTCTGGCCGCCGCGCATTTCGACGACCTCTTCCACCGGCACGAGGATGCGGCCGAACATTTCCTGCATACCCTGGCGGTTGATGCGTTCCTGAATGGCGCGCATGACGCTTTTCTCGAAGCCGGAATAGGCATGGACGACGTACCAGCGCTTGCTCATGATTTCTTCCAGCCCAGGATGAGGTCGTAGAGAGCCCACTCGAGGGTCTTGTCGGTAAAGTAGAGAACCAGGGCCATGACGATCACAAAGGCGAACACCGCGCCGGTGGTCTGCATGGTTTCCTTGCGGGTCGGCCAGACCACTTTCTTGGTTTCGACGCCGGCCTCGTTGGCGAAAACGAAGAAGCGCTGCCCCGGCTCGGTCTTCCAAGCCACGGCAGCCGCCAGCCCCACCCCGGCGAGGACCGCCAGGACGCGTAAAATCATCGCCTGCTCGGAGAGCAGGTAGAAACCAGCCACGCCGGCCGCCAGCAACAGCAGCGCCAGCGCGAACTTGATCTTGTCGGCCATTACGTTCGCGTTCTTTATAGAGTGGCAGGGGCAGAGGGAATCGAACCCCCAACCTTCGGTTTTGGAGACCGACGCTCTGCCAATTGAGCTATACCCCTGCAGCAGAGACACCAAAGCGCCCCGGTTTCCCGGAGCGCCTTTGTTTCATGACGGCCGTCGATTACTCGACGATTTTGGCGACGACGCCGGCGCCGACGGTACGACCGCCTTCGCGGATGGCGAAGCGCAGACCTTCTTCCATGGCGATGGGGGCGATGAGCTTGACCGTCATGGCAATGTTGTCGCCCGGCATGACC
>SSTB01000072.1 GCA_009469665.1 Azonexaceae bacterium
GCCACCTTCGAGATGGAAGAAATCCTCTTCGAACTGCGCAACCACTCCGCCGGGCTGAATGCCGGCCGCTGGGACTACATCTTCTCCTGCATCAAGAAGTTCAAGAAGAACAAGGATTTCTGCCTGGCACAGCGCGGTGCCATCACCATGGAAGTGCCCTTCATGCGCTCCTACGCCCTGGCTCTCGTCCAGGCCTGCCACAAGCGCGGCGCTCCCGCCATGGGCGGCATGTCGGCCCTGATCCCGATCAAGAACGACCCGGTGGCCAACGAGAAGGCCCTGGCCGGCATCCGCCACGACAAGACCCGCGACGCCAACGACGGCTTCGACGGCGGCTGGGTGGCCCACCCGGGCCTGGTGCCCATCGCCATGGAAGAGTTCGTCAAGGTGCTGGGCGACAAGCCGAACCAATTCGAGAAGCAGGTCGAAGGCTCCTTCGGCCCGGCCCAGTGGCTGGACTTCCGCCCGACCACCCCGATCACCGAAGCCGGCCTCAGGAACAACATCAACGTCGGCATCCACTACCTCGGCTCCTGGCTGGCCGGCAACGGCTGCGTGCCCATCCATAACCTGATGGAAGACGCCGCCACCGCCGAGATCAGCCGCTCGCAAGTGTGGCAGTGGGTGGTCAGCCCGAAGGGCATCCTCGACGACGGCCGCAAGGTCACCGCCGACATGGTCCGCCCGATGATCGCCGAGGAGCTGGCCAAGGTGAAGGCCACCGTCACCGCCCAGGGCGAGGACACCGCCTCCTACGATCAGGCCGCGGTCATCTTCGACAAGATGTCCCTGACCCCGGAATATCCGGAATTCCTGACCCTCCCGCTGTACGAGGCGATGGCCTAAGCAGCACCCGGGAACGGCGCGTCAGACGCCCCACCCCGACGGAGAAGCAAGCAACGGAACGCCCCGGGAAACCGGGGCGTTTTCGTTGGAGCTGCTCAAAGCCTTCGTACCTCGCCCCGCATCCCATCCACCTCGACTTCGTCGCCGTCCTGCAGCGCGTCCAGAATCCCCGGCAGATTCACCACGGCGGGCAGGGCGAATTCGCGGGCGACTATGGCGCCGTGGGACATGTAACCCCCGGTTTCCACCACCAGCCCCCCGGCTTTCAGGAAGAGCGGCGTCCACCCGGGGTCGGTGGAAGGCGCGACGAGGATTTCACCGGCTTGCAGCCGCAGGCCCTCGGTGGGGTGCCGCAGACGGCGTACCCTGCCGCGGGCAAGCCCGGTGCCGGTGGCGACGCCGCGGAATGCGCTTCCCGACGGCGCTGCGGCCAGCCCGGATGGATGCCGCTGCCCTGCTTCCGCCACGGCCATATCGCCGCTGGGTGCCAGTGTCAGCCATTCCTGCGGCGTTATCGCTTGCCAGGCCACGAAGCGCGCTGCCCGGTCGGCTACCCGGGCCTTGAGGCCGGCGACCGAGGTCTGGCCGGTGGCGTAGCGCTCGATCTCGCCCGGCGTGAGGAAGAAGATGTCATCCGGCCGGGCCAGGGCACCTTCGCCGGCGAAGCGCTCGCCAATCAGCAGCCAGAGGCGGCGAGCCGTGGCCAGCAGGGCGATGATGGCGCTGCGGGCGGCTTCCCGCCGGTTGCAGTCGCGGTTGGCTGCGCGCACCTGGGCTCGGAGGAATAGCCGACGCCAGAAGGGCATCTCGCGCCGGACCCGCTCCCAGGCCCCTCGGGCCGCGGCCTGCTGGCGCTCCCTGAGCGTCGCCGCGTCCACTCCGGCCAGCCCGGGCAACTGCTCCAGCAGGCGCTCGGGCTCCTCCCACCAGCGCTGACTGCGCACATAGGTTTCGTAATGGCCGCGATGGCCGTATTCGTCGAGAAAGGCGGCGAAGGCGGCGGCGAATCCGGGGTTGTCCAGGGGGCGGGCCGGATCGGGGAGTCGCGCGGCGTGGCGGGCCAGGTCGAGAAGCGCATAGCCCTGGGCCGCCGTGACGCTGGGCTCGCCGCCGGCCAGCAAGGCCGCCCCCAGGGCCTCGCTCTCGCCAGGGAAGGCACGCTCCAGCGTATCGAGCAGGAGGCTCAGACTGCCGCCGCCGGAACCCTGAAGGAAAAACATGCCGTGGGACCCCCGCATCGGCTTGAACAAACGATGCAGCAGGCGCCGGATCTCGCCCACCTCCTGCGGCAGCGCAATAGCGCGCAACTCCCTCGCCAGGGCCCTGGCCGCCGCCACTTCGGCATCGCCCCGGCGGGCCAGGCCCGGCGCCCGCTGCAGGTAACGGAGCATGCTGCCGAAACGGCGCAGCCGCTCCCGCCAGGCGGGGGGCGCGACGGCGATGGCGGGTTGGTGGCCGCCCATGAGGGCGTTGAAGCGTTCTGGCAAGAGGCCGATGCCATCCCAGGCCTCCCACTGCATGATCGAGGCTTCGAGGTAGAGGCGCCCGTCGAATAGGCCGGCGCGCTGAACCCCTGGCAGGACCTCGCAACCGGCGATCTTCCAACCCTGTTCCAGCAGGTCATTGCAGCCGCGGCGGGAGAAGTTCCAGTCCATGGGCTGCAGGGGTTCCGGCATCACCTCGCAGGTGTTGCCCCGGGTCCAGATGGCGGGCTGGCCGCGCAGGCCATCATAGGTGTGATGGGGTCTCCGCGTCACCGGGCGAATCTGGGTCAGCCAGAACTGCTGGCCGTCCCACACCCATTCCAGGTCATGAAAGGGGGCGACGAAGTCCAGCGCCAGGGCGGCATCCCGCACCAGCGCTGCGAGGGTCTCGGCACGCTCGCCGTCAAGCACGGGAGCTACCGCCTGATCCGCCGTGAGGGGCCGGCGTTCCGTACCCCCGGCGGTAGCGGGAAAGCTTGCCGTCGCCTTGCTGCCGAGGGTCGCCGTCTGCAGGCGCCAGGTGTCGGTCCTATCCTCGACGAACACATATTCGTCGCCGACGGTCTCGCCGCCCACCAGACTTTCCCCCAAGCCCCAGTTGGCGTGGACGACGATGCGATCCTCACGGCCGCTCACCGGGTCGCAGGTGAAGGCGATGCCGGCCGCGACGGCGGGCAGCAGCGGCATGACGATGACAGCCATGGCAGGCTCGCCGGCTATGCCCAAGCGCTCGCGGTAGGCGGCTGCCGTGGGGGTATCGAGGGAGGCCCATACGTCAGCAATGGCCGCCGCCAAGCCATCGGCCCCCAGCACATTGAGACGGGACAGGAAGATTCCGGCGAAGGAGGCGGTCGCCGCATCCTCTCCTACCGCCGACGAGCGGACGGCCAAGGGCCGGTCGCCCCAACCCCGGGCGACGAGTTCTTTCTGGAGCAGACTGGAGAGTTCAACCGGCGCGCCCAGGCCCCGCTGGCGGCTCCAGGCGGCCGGAATGACGAAGAAATCGGGCACCGGCAGGCCAAAGCGATGCAAGAGGCCGAGCTGCCGCCCCTTACCGCCAACCCCTTCCGGCAGGGCTACCGCAGCGGCCTGGGCGGTCACCAGTCCCAGGTCCGGGCTCATGGACGTATCACCATGCCATCACAGAACAGATCGAGGGTTCGCGCCAGTTCCTTCTCCATCGACAGTCCCGGTTCGGTGAGACAGCGCAGGAGGGTCGCCAGGTGGACAAACTGGAACTGCATGGCAAGCAGGGCTGCCGGCACATCGGTACGGAATTCCCCGGCCGTCTGGCCCTGGGCGATCAATTCGCTGAAGATCGCATCCAGGCCGCTGCGCTCGCGTCCGTCACCAGGTGCTTGCAGCTCGCTCAGGCGAAAGCGCAGATAGGGCAGGAGAAAGGAGCGCTGACCTTCGCACCACGCTGCCTGCAAAGCGAGAAAACGGGCCATGCGAGCCCGCCCCGGCACCACTGCCGCCAGGTCCGATTGCAGGGCCGGCCACGCTGCGCGCAGATCCCGATGAAAGACATGGCGCAGCAAGGCCTCCTTGACCGGGAAGTGGCGATAGAGGGTCACCTTGGAGACGTCGGAGGCTTCGGCGATGCGCTCCATGGTCACCGCCTCGAAGCCGCTCGCCTCGAACAGCGCCCAGGCGGTATCGGCGATATGGTCGAGTTGCTGCTGCCGCTTGCGCTCCCGGCGACCGGGCTCGTCGGCGGTACCGCTGGGCGATTGCTGACGGGGGCTCATGGTGTGCAAAATTTGTTTACGACGTTCACTTATTTACATCGTAAACAATTCAATGAGGGCTGACCAGCCCCTCATCCCCGCCCTTTCCCGCCTTCTCCCAGGCTCTCCATGCCAGGGCGGGGGCTCCCGGAACTCCCGCCCCCTCAAGGAAGTGCCCGGCCCCCTTCAGAACCCGCGCAGATCGTCCACCGGCAGTGCCAGCGCCCCGCCGGTGACGGTCTTCAGCATGTCTTCGATGACTCCCAAGTCGTTGTCGAAGCTGCCGTGGGCCGCATCGATGAGGGATTCCGGATTTCTCGCGGTCGGCACCTTGTCCGCATCGATCACCTTCCATCGTCTGTCGAGCCCCGCCCCCCGGGCTGCCTCGCGCCAGGCGGCGAGGGCGGCGACGGTGCTGGAGGCCCCGTCCCAACCGCCGTAGCCGGGGTCGTTGATCTTGTCCAGGCCCAGGATGGGGGTACGCAGGTCAGTCTCCAGGGCGTTGGAAACAAAGTAGAGCAGCGACTTCCTGTAGATGCCGGCCACGTGGTCGTCGAGTTCGACGCGGTTGGAGAGCACGTGTACGTGGAGCTTCTGCATGACCTCCGGCAGCGCGGCGTAGTGCTGGTTGGCGAATTCCACGCTGCACGCGGGGGCGAAGAGGTGGGTGGAGCCGAGGCGGGGGACGAGGCCCCGTTGAGCCAGGAGTTTGAGGAAGGCGCCGAGGATGATGGAGCCGGCGGAGTGCCCCACCAGATGGATCTCCAACTGGTCGCCCCAGGTGGCGGCGAGCTTGGTGAGGGCATCGACCAGGAGGTCGCCGCCGCGGCCGGTGAGGGCGGAGCGCTGGGCGTTTTCCTTCATTTCGCTCCAGATGGGACGGACGGCCTTGCGGCCCAGATGCTTCTCGATCAGGGGGTCACTGAGATCGGCCAAAGACCAGCCCGCCAACCCGGGTTTCGGTGCGAAGGCCTCCCGCAGCAGGTTGCCGATGGATTCCAGGATGCCCGTCTTCCACACCAGGAATAGGGGGTAGCAGCCGTTGCCGGCAAAGTAGCGGCCCATTGCCCGGGCTCGGGCTATGCCGTCGGCTTCGCTATTAAGCCCGCCATGGGCGTAGATAACCAGACGCTTCTTCGCCGCCCCGCCCTGCCGGAACCAGGCATCGGGCAACACGCAGGCCTGGTGGAAGAGCTTGCGGCTGGGTTCGTCCTCGGTGAGGTAGCGATCCACCCGGCCGTCGTTGCCCAAGACCACGCTGTGGCGGTAGGCCTGATCCTCGCTCCACCACCGGCTCTGGTCGGCCCCCGCCGCGGCGCCGGCCCGCGCCCCGCCGCCGATCAGGCGGCCAACGACGACGCCGGGCACGCCAAGGGCCGCCACCCATGCGTCCATGGCATTGGCCAGCCAGTCGGCGTAGCTGAGAACGGCGAAACCGCCGCGCCCCCAATCGACCCCCCATGAGTTCTGGACGATGAAACCCCGCTCGTTGAAGCCCACCAGGGCGAAAGCATGGCCACCGTCGCGGGAAGGCTGGCCGTCGAAGGGAATCGAGGGCACGTCCGCGTGGCCCGCCGGTGGCTTGCGGTCAGCCTTGTCCAGGCTCCAGCCGTCGTGGGTGAAGGCCGAGGCGTAAACCGCACCCACCTCAAGAATGGCCGCCTGCACATCGGTGATCGAAGTCTTGTCGAGGCGGAAATAGACCCCCAGGGTGGTGCGGGTGGCCCGTTCGGCCCAGCCGAAGACCGGAGTGCCGCTTGTCCCCTGGCGATAGGGCCAGTCCTTGTTGAGGCAGACACCGTGCTTGTGCCAGCCCTTCAAGGCGCCGCGACAGCTCGAACCGTCGTAATCCTCGCCGGCATATTCGTCGTAGCGGCGCGCAAAGTCGTACAACATGCGGGGACTGACCGAATCCAAGCGTTTGGGCATGCCCGCCTTCTGCCACAGCAGATAGTTGATCACGCAGGCCAGGCCAAAGCCGGTACAGGCCCCCTCCTGGCCCTGATCAAGGATCAGCCTGGCCTGGGTATAGGCCCCCAGGCAGGCCTTGATGCCCTCGTCGGGAGGATACTGATCTGGCAAAGACTTCGGAGGCGGCGCGTAAGCGCGGTCCCGCAGATCGCCTGGATCGGGCACCGCCGTAAGTTTACGCCCCGCGCGACCGGCGGGCGCCTGCCGCCCGGCCCGGCGTGCAGCCCCGGCGAAGCCGGAGATCTCCGCCCCCGGCCAGGAGGGAACGGCCCGGGCGAAGACATCCTTGAACCGGTCCAACCCATGACTACCACCATTCACCAGCTTGCGCGCCCGGCGCAAATCGTTCGCCGCCAGAGCTTCGCCCAGGGCCGACGCCCGACTGGCGAGGAAGGCCGCGAGCAGGGCAGCGGCAATTTCCGGCGCATTGGCGAGGTCCGGCTCCGCTTCCAGGTCGATGCCCAACTCCGCGCCGAACTGCCGGTAGTTGGCCCGCCCGGTAAGCTGGACGAAACCCCGACCCTTGAAGCGGGCGCCGTCTCCGGGCTGGGTATTGCCCAGGCTCTTCCTGCCGTCGTAGAGGCTGAAGGGCGCCCCCCCGGGGGGCGTGTTGAATTGCGACTGGAATTCCGAAATCGGCAGAAAACCCTCGCTCTCGGCGCGGATCGTTCCCAGGGCGGTCAGCAGCAGGCCCCGGTCGGTGAGGCCAGCGGCCCGCAGGGCGGCCAGCACGTAGGGCAGAAAGCGGGCCATATTGGCCGGCTTGGTGGCCGGGAACAGGAGGCGCACGGCGTCCGCCGACGGCATCACGTCGAGAGCCGCAAAGGCAGCCACCCCCAGGGCCTCCAGGCAGCGCGGCCCGACAACGCCGTCCGCCACCAGGCCCACCCCGGACTGCCAACGCCGTACTGCCGCCTCGGTATCGGCATCGAGCACGTCGCCCTTGGCGAGGCCCGCATACTCCGCCGCCACCGGACCCAGCGCCTCACAGAGACAGGCCTTCAGCTTGACCACCCGGGCGCCGCGCGCCCCGCGCCACAGAACCTTCTCCATCGCCATTCCTCCTGCCATTGGGTTTTCGGGAGGCCGCCTGCGGGACGAGCCCTGCCGGCTAATCTAGTCCAGCGGCGGAAAAAATGCCATCTCGATAGGACGGGAAATTCGCCGCGCGGCGCCAGACCCCTTGGCAGGCGCAAGGGTATTAACCACTATTTTGTACAAGATAAAGGTACTCAACACCTATTTTTAACTCCATGAGTACTCAATATACTTTTCTCACCCTATCCCCCGGAGAAACACCATGGTTTCCGCACTGACCCAATTGCTCTGCTTCCAGCTGGCCGGCGAAGTCGTCGGCCGGGGTCTCGATCTGCCGGTACCGGGGCCGGTGCTCGGCATGCTCTTCCTGTTCGTCGCCCTGGCCTGGCGGGGTGGAGCCGGCGGCGAGCTGCAGGCCACCAGCCAGGGCCTGCTCCAGCACCTCTCGCTGCTCTTCGTGCCAGCGGGGACAGGCATCGTCGTCCACCTCCACCGGGTGGCCGACGAATGGTTGCCGCTCCTGGTCGCCCTCCTGGCCAGCACCGCCGCCACCCTGGTGGTGACGGCAGTGGTCATGCGGGCCTGCCAGGGGCGCCCGGCGGAGGAGGCATCATGACGCCGCGCCTCAACGACCTGTGGGTTTATCTCTCGGCCTCGCCCCTGCTCGGGCTGACCGTCACCCTGCTGGCCTACCAGGGCGCCTATTGGCTGTACCGCCGCTCGGGCATGAACCCCCTGGCCAATCCGGTGCTCACCGCCGTCACTGCCCTGGTGGCGCTGCTGCTGGCCACCGGAACCTCCTACCAGACCTATTTCGACGGCGCCCAGTTCGTACATTTCCTCCTCGGGCCGGCCACGGTGGCTCTGGCCGTGCCGCTCTACACCCAGTTCTCCCGGGTGCGCGCCCTGGCCCTGCCCATCGCCGCCGGGCTCCTGGCGGGCAGCCTGACGGCCATCCTCTCGGCCATGGCCCTGGGCAAATTGCTGGGGGCGAGCCAGCCCACCGTCCTCTCCCTGGCGCCCAAGTCGGTGACCACCCCCATCGCCATGGGCATCGCCGAGCGCATCGGGGGCATTCCTTCGCTCACGGCGGTGCTGGTGATCGCCACCGGCATCCTGGGTGCCGTGGCGGCCCGCCCGGTGTTCGACGCCCTGCGCATCCGCGATCCGGCCATCCGTGGCTTCGCCATCGGCGTGGCGTCCCACGGTATCGGCACCGCCCGAGCCTTTCAGGTGAACGAGCAGGCCGGCGCCTTCGCCGCCCTGGCCATGGGCCTGAACGGCTTGCTCACCGCCCTGCTGCTGCCGGTTCTGATGGCTGGGCTAGTAGCCTGACCCACAGATAACGCAACATGAAAGCTTGTCTTTGCCTCCCTGGCGTTGTTGCTCATCCTCGCCATAGCTTCGGCTATGGCTGCGGTTCGCGCCTAGCCAGAGAAGCAAATCCTTCGCTTTCATCTTGTTCCGCAACCTGTGGGTCAGGCTACTAGGGTAAGTCCCTATGGCCCGCCCCGACCGGGGCGCGATAATCGCGCGATGCTGACCCCACCCTCGCCCCGATCCCAGTACCAATCCTGGCTGTGGACCGCCCCCTACCTGGCCGTGGGGGTGTTCGCGGTGGCCATGCTGGTGGTCACGGCGCTCCTGCAATGGCGCGAACAGGACACCGCCCAGGCGGCCCTGGAGGGCGACATGCACTGGGCCGAGCGCACCATCGAGGCGCGGGTACGAGGGCATCAGGATTTTCTCGCCAGCCTGGCCAGGGAAAGGGAGTTCGGCCGCCTGGATTACGAAGCCTTCCAGGTCCGGGCCAGCCGCTATGTGCGGGACAACCCCGAGTTCGCCGCCATCGTCTGGGTCGATACCGGAGGCAAGGTCGAATGGGTCGCTCCCAACGAGGCGACCGCCACCTTCACCGGCGACCAACTGACCGGGGTACGCCTCGATTCTCTCAACGAGGCCCTGCGCCAGCGCCGCCAGCGTTTCGGCGCCGATTACCTGGAACTCGGCCGCGATCCGAGCACCGATCTCATCCAACCCGTCCAGCGCGGCAGCAGCGATCTGGGCGCCTTCGTCGCCCCCCTCTCCCTGGCCGCCCTGATGCGCACATCGCTCCCCACCTGGTTCAGCGCCCGCTACCGGCTTTCCCTCATCGACCAGTCCCAGCGCGAGTTGTACGCCAACAGCTCGCTGCGCCCCACCGATCGCCGCCTCTCGGGACAGATCAGCCTCGATCTCGCCGATACCCGCTTCGCCCTCAACGTCGTGGCCCACCGCACCGGTGGCGCCTGGCTGCCCTACGTACCGGCGGCGCTGATCGGACTCCTCACCGTGCTGGCGGCAGCAAGCCTCGTCCAGTTGCGCCGCCACGCCGAGCACCGCGCTCGCACCGAGGAGCAGTTGCGGGCGGCCTATGCCTTCCGCCAGGCCATGTCCCAATCCCTGGTCACCGGCCTGCGGGCGGTGGATCTGGAGGGGCGCATCACCTTCGTCAACGCCGCCTTCTGCCGCATGACCGGCTTTTCCGAACAGGAATTGATCGGCGTCGCCCCCCCCTACCCCTACTGGCCGGCGGAGGAAGCCGCCCAATTGCAACGCAACATCGACCAGGCCCTAGCCGGCCTCGCCCCGGCCAGCGGCTTCGAGATGCGCATCATGCGCAAGAACGGCGAACGCTTCGACGTGCGGCTCTACTTCTCCCCCCTCATCGACGCCCAAGGCCACCAGATCGGCTGGATGGCCTCGATGAACGACATCACCGAACCCAAGCGCGCCCGGGTGGAACTGGAAGAGGCCCACCAGCGCTTCGAAACCGTCATCGACGGCCTGGACGCGGCGGTGCATGTGGCGGACGCCACGAGCGGCGAAATCCTCTTCGCCAACCGGACCTTCGCAAACCGCTTCGGCCCCCATGCCGTGGGCCGCTTTTCCGCCCAGGTCACCGCCGCCTGCCGCCCACCGCCCGAGGCCCTCGCCGCCGACCCCGCCGCCCTGCCCTCCGCCGCCCTGCCCTGCGAACTCTACGACGGCGAACTCCTGCACGCCCTCGACGGGCGCTGGTACCACGTCCACGAACAGGCCATCCGCTGGGTGGACGGACGCACGGTACGCGTCCAAGTGGCCGCCGACATCACCGAGCGCAAGCACCTGGAAGAAGTCGAGCGCGAGCAGCACAAGCGCCTGGAGCAGACCTCCCGCCTCATCACCATGGGCGAAATGGCCTCCTCCCTGGCCCACGAACTCAACCAGCCCCTCTCGGCCATCGCCAACTACTGCGCCGGCTGCATCAAGCGCCTCTCTGACGGCAATCCCCGCATCGACGACATCCTCGCCGCCATGCACAAGGCCGCCGCCCAAGCCGAGCGGGCCGGCAAAATCATCCGCCGCATGCGCGACATGGTGAAGAAGGAAGACCCCCGCCGGGAACCGGTGGCCCTGGCCGAACTGGTGGAGGAAACCCGCGCCCTGGCCGACATCGAAGCCGGCAAGCTGGGCGTCGAGGTCCTCATCGACCTGCCCGCGGACCTGCCCCGGGTGGTCGTGGACCGCATCATGATCGAGCAAGTCCTGCTCAACCTGATGCGCAACGGCATCGAAGCCATGGCGCCGACCCCGCCCGAAACGCGGCACCTGAGCGTGTCGGCCCGCCACACGGAAGCCGGCTGGGTCGAAGTGGCGGTCGCCGACCGCGGCCACGGCCTGGCCGCCGACGACCTCGAACGGATATTCGCCCCCTTCTACACCACCAAGCCGGACGGCATGGGCATCGGCCTCGCCATCTGCCGCTCCATGATCGAATTCCACCAGGGAAGACTCTGGCCCGAACCCCACGCCGGGGGCGGCACCGTCTTCCGCTTCACCCTACCCGCCGAGGAAGCCCATGACTGACGCGAAACCCGTGATCCACATCATCGACGACGACGACGCCATGCGCGATTCCATGACCTGGCTGCTGGAGGGCGAAGGCTACGCCGTGGCCGCCTACGCCTCCGCACCCGCCTTCCTCGCCGCCCGCCGCGACGACATGCGCGGCTGCCTGGTGCTCGACGTGCGCATGCCGGACATGAGCGGCCTGGAACTCCAGGAACGGCTCGACGCCCTGGGCTCCACCCTGCCCATCGTCTTCATCACCGGCCACGGCGACGTCCCCATGGCCGTCGCCGCCCTGCACCGCGGCGCCTGCGACTTCGTCCAGAAACCCTTCAACGACGCCGACATCCTCTCCCGCATCCAGCGCGCCCTGGAACTGGACGCCGTACTCTCCGCCCGCCGCACCCGCGACGCCGCCCTCAGCCACCGCCTGGAACAGCTCACCCCGCGGGAAGCGGAAGTCCTCCGCCTGGTGGTCGCCGGCCGCCTCAACAAGCAGATCGCCGACGAACTCGACATCAGCATGAAAACCGTCGAAGCCCACCGCGCCCGGGTCATGGAAAAAATGGGCGTGCGCACCCTGGCCGAACTGGTGAAGGCCGTGGTCGCCCTGGACAAGGATGAGGGCTGACACGTCCGCTGCCGGCCGGTGGACCGTGGACCGGCGGTGCCCGGCGGGGGCACTTCCCGGCTATCATGGGCGCCTCTTCGAACCCTGACCGGCCCCTGGCCGCCGTACCGCCATGCACCGTTCCGTCTCCCTGATTGCCGCCCTCGCCCTCTGCCTCCTCCCCTTCCCAGCCCTGGCCGAAGCCCCCCGTGACGGGGTCGAAGTCGGCAAGGCTTCGGCCGTGCGCAAGCTGGTGCCCGCCGACCAACTGGAAAAGGCCGCCGCCCAGCAGTACGCCCAGTTGAAGCAGCAAGCCGCGTCCCAGGGCGCCCTGGTGCCGGACAACCACCCCCAGGTGCAGCGCCTGCGCGCCATCGCCCAGCGCATCCTGCCCCACGCGGAACGCTTCAATTCCAGGGCCGACCGCTGGAAGTGGGAAGTTGTCCTGATCAATTCCAAGGAGCTCAACGCCTTCTGCATGCCCGGGGGCAAGATCGCCTTCTACACCGGGCTCATCGATACCCTGCATCTTTCCGATGACGAAGTTGCGATCGTCATGGGCCACGAAGTCGCCCACGCCCTGCGCGAGCACGCCCGGGAGCGGGTGGCAAAGACCCAACTCACCCAGATCGGCACCGCCATCCTGGGCGAACTGATCGGGGGCGGCAAGTACGCCGGGGCTTTCCAGTTGGGCGGCAATCTGATGACCCTCAAGTTCGGCCGCGACGACGAAACCGAAGCCGACGTGGTGGGTCTGGACCTTTCCGCCCGGGCCGGTTACGACCCGCGGGCCGGGGTCAGCCTGTGGAAGAAGATGGGCGCTGAGAGCAAGGGCGCCCCGCCCCAGTGGCTCTCCACTCACCCGGCGGGCAAGAACCGCATCGAGGAAATCGAGCGCCACCTGCCCGAAGTGATGCCCCTCTACGAAGCCGCCAGGAAGCGGGGCAATCAGTAGTTCTTGGCGTTGCCTCGGGGCGGCATTTTCGGCTTGCCCGTGAAGGTGGCTGGCGGCACCTTGTAGCCTGCCGGTTTGCCGTTTTCGTCGACGACGATGTTGGCCGACTGCTGCTTGGGATCCTTGCGGCTGGCGGTGATCTCCAGGGTCGCCGCCCGGGCCGGGCCGTCCCGGTTGAGTTCCGCCCGCACGATGCGCGCCCGCTCGGCCGCGATGCGGTTATCGACGGCCTGGGTGGATAGCTTGCGCTCGGCCAGGATTTCCCGCATGCGCAAGAGGTCGTCCAGTTCCTTGGAACTGCGGTGGGAACGGCGGGGCTCGCCCCATTTGGCTTTGGGCTGGGCCACGGCGATGTTGAATTCCTCAGGGCTGGTGACCAGGCGGGCGAGCTTGAGATTGTTGTTGCGCATGGCCCATTCCAGGGCGCCGTCGCCCCAGTCGTTCTTGACCGACCGGTCGGCTCCCTTTTCGATGAGCAGGCGGGCGAGTTCCTCCCGTCCTTCGTAAATGGCCATCATCAGAACGCTGGAGCCGTTGCTGCTCTTGGCATCGATGTCGGCGCCCCGCTCGATGAGCTGGCGGGCCAGGTCGCCGTGGCCGGCAAACACCGCGTAATGCAGGGCCGACCACTGCTTTTCGCCGGCGTTGATCTTGGCACCCCGCTCCAGAAGCCAATCGACCGCCGCCTGCCGTCCCTGCCAGGCCGCCAGCAACAGCGCCGTCTCGCCGTTGCCGTTGCGGTAATCGATATCGGCCCCGTGGGCGAGGAAGAGGCGCATCAGTTCCAGATTGCCCTCCCAGGCCCCGATCTGGAGCCCGCTGCCGATACGGCTGCCCTCGAAATCCGGTGGCAGGCCCGCCGCAAGCCAGGCTTCGGCCTTGGCGCGGTCGCCGAGTTCCATCTGCACCGAGAATTCCACCGGACTCGGCAGGCGCACTTCCGCCCACGCCGGCATGAGCGGAAGCCCACCCAGGCCCAGTGCGATTATCATTGCCGCCAGTGTCCGCCCCATGCCGCCATCCGTCATTTTCGCCAGCCGCCATTCTCGCATGACTTCCCCCCCTCGCCGGCTGCTGGCGGCGCTCGCCCTGTCCCTCCTCGCGCACGGCCTGCCCTTCGTCGGCGATTTTCTGCCCCGCCCCCAGGCAAGCGCTCCGCGCCCCTTGGTGGCCGAACTGCGCCCTCCTGCCGCCCCCCTGCCCGAGACGCCGCCCCTCTTCCTGCCTGAGCCCCCCGCCGCCAAGCCGGCGCCTCCTCCGCCCCCCCCGACGGCCCGTCCTCCGGACCCTGGGCGCCCCCGGCCCGTCCCCGCCACCGCCCGCTCCTGGCAGGAGGAGGTCAAACGTCAATTCAGGAAGCTGCACGAGGCGGGTCTCTTCTACCCGGAGGAAGCCATCACCCGCGGCCTGGAGGGCGAAGCCCTGGTACTCCTCGTGCTCGACGCCGAAGGGAATGCGGTCGCCGTGCGCCTGGAAGCGAGCAGCGGCCATGCCGTCCTCGATGAAGCCGCCCTAAGGGCTGCACGCTCCCTGCGAAGCCTGCCGGGCGACGCCTCCAGGGAAACCCTGATCCCGGTGCGCTTCCGACTTCGCTAAGGGAAGAACGCCGTGCGTTCTGGCTTTCGAGTCGGCTTCCCGGGCACACCATGAAATCGCCCCTGCAGGAGCCGGACAATCACCACGGCTTTCGGCGCCTGCCCTGTCAGACCGCCCCTGCCGCCCGCAGGGCGGCTATTTCCGCCGTGCCGTAGCCCAGGCTGGCCAGTACCGCGTCGGTGTGCTCGCCCAGGGCCGGACCCGGCCATTCGGCGCCCCCCGGGGTCCGGGACAGTTTGGGGACGATGCCGGGCACCTTGATTTCCCGCCCCCCCGCCAGCCGGGCGGTCTGGATCATCTCCCGCGCCAGAAATTGGGGGTCGGAGAACATGTCGGCCACCGAATAGACCCGCGAGGCCGGCACCTCGGCCTTTTCCAGCAAGGCCAGCACCTCGGCTTCGTCGTGGGCGGAGCACCAGGCGTCGATGAGGGCGTAGATCTCCTCGCGCCGGGCGTCGCGGCCGGCGTTGTCGGCCAGGCCGGCATCGTCGGCCAGATCGTCACGACCGATGGCCCGCATGAAGCGCCTGAAGATGGCGTCGCCGTTGGCGCCAATGGTGACGTGCTTGCCGTCCCGCGTGGTGTGGGTGTTGGAAGGCGTGATGCCGGGCATGATGTTGCCGGTACGCTCCCGCACGAAACCGAAGACGTCGAACTCGGGCACCATGGATTCCATCATGGCGAACACGGCTTCGTAGAGCGCAACGTCCACCACTTGTCCGAGACCGCCCTGCACTTCCCGGTGGCGCAGGGCCATCAGGGCCCCGATGGCCCCCCACAGGGCGGCGATGGAGTCGCCGATGGAAATGCCCGTGCGTACTGGAGGCCGGTCGGGAAAGCCGGTGATGTAGCGCAGCCCGCCCATGGATTCGCCCACCGCGCCGAAACCCGGCTGATCCTTGTAGGGCCCGGTCTGACCGAAGCCGGAAAGGCGCACCATGACCAGGCCGGGATTTTCGGCCTGCAGGGATTCCCAGGACAGCCCCAGCTTTTCCAGTACCCCGGGGCGGAAGTTTTCCACCAGGATGTCTGCCCCGGCGATGAGACGCCGCACGAAGGCGAGGCCTTCAGGGTGCTTGAGATTGGCCGTGACCGAGCGCTTGTTGCGCGCCTGGACGGCCCACCAGAGCGAAGTTCCCTCGTGCAGCTTGCGCCACAGGCGCAGGGGGTCGCCGCCCTGGGGGGATTCCACCTTCACCACCTCGGCACCGAATTCCGCCAGGATGCGGGTACAGAACGGCCCGGCGATGAGGGTGCCGAGTTCGACGACCTTCAGGCCGGCGAGGGGTTTTTGCGTATCCATCATGTCCAGGGCTCCCAATGCTCAACCGCAAGATGCGCTCCCCACAAGCGCGCGACCTTCTCTCTCACGACCTGGGGAGCGCCGCTCGTGGCCACCCGGAGACCCCCATGGCCTCCCCCGAGCAGCCCCGCCGCCGTAAGGATGCGCTCGAGTTGCCGCGCCACGGCTTCGCCCGTGTCGAGCAAGTTCACCGCCTGCGGCAAGCGGCGGGCAATCGCCGCCGACACCCAGGGATAGTGCGTGCAGCCAAGAACCACTACATCCGCCGCCGCCAAGGGGGGAACAAAGGCGTCGAGCAACTGCGCAACGCCTTCCCCATCCGGCCCCTCGGCTTCGATGGCCTCGGCAAGTCCGGGGCAGGCCTGGGCGACGACCCGTGCCCCCTCGGCGTGGGTCTCGACGAGGCGACGAAAACGCTCGCTCTCCAGGGTGCGGGTGGTGGCCAGGACGCCGATGGTGCCATTGCGGGTCAGGGCTGCGGCGGGCTTGACGCCCGGCTCCAGGGCCACCACGGGGAGTTGCGTCGCAGCCCGGATGGCCTCCGCCGCCGCCGCGGTGGCCGTGTTGCAGGCGATGACCAGGGCCTTGGCCCCCCGCCGCACCAGACCCTGGGCGATGAGGACGCCCCGCTCGCGCAGGAAGACCTCGGGCCGGTCGCCGTAGGGCAGGAAGCGGGTGTCGGCGAAGTAGAAGAAATCCTCCTGGGGTAGCCGGTCGCGCAGCGCCCGCAGGACGGTAAGGCCGCCCAGGCCGGAATCGAATACGGCGACCGGGGAATTCGGGCTCATGGGCGCAGCGTGGGGCGAAGGGCGCGGACCCGTGCTCACCGCGGCGCGGCGGGCCAGGCGGCGACGAGATCCACCAGGGGTTTCTGGCTGACCTGGACCAGGCCGCGGCGGGGCCGGTCGAGGTCGAGGACGAGGAATACGAGGAGCACCATCATCCCGGCCAGCAGATAACCCGCCAGGGAGAGCCGGTGGCCGGCCAGACCCGCGCCGTAACCGACGATGCCCCCGGCGAAAAGCAGACAGGCAAAAAGGAAATCCAGGATGGGCTCCGGCACATGGCGGTCGAGGGCGGCTTCGCGGGTGTCGGCATTATCGAAGGCTTCGTTGATGGCCTGGACGAAGAGCCCGCCGGTGGCCGGCCGGGAATCGACGGCGATCGCCTGGCGCACCCCCTCCCAAAGCGCGTCCCGCGCGGCCGACGTGCGGGCGGCCAGGGCCTGGCGCCCGCCGTGGTCGTCCAGGCTGACCCGCCCCGCCTCGACCCGGGTCTGGGCATAGGCGTGCAGGAGCCGCCGCATGTGCGGGGCCTGATCGGGCGGCAGCAGACCGATGCGCAGCCAGGCGGTTCCCAGGGCGTTGGCCTCGGCGACCAGGGCCTCACTGCGGCTGTCGTAGCGTTGCAGCGCCAGTGACAGGGTGAATCCCAGCACAATGGCCAGGATGCCGAGGGTGGCGCCCTGGATGAAGCGGACGTGCTCGCGGACGGTTTCCTGCACCCCAGCCGCGGCGCGGCGCCCCAGGCGGGTGCCGACTTCCACCGCCGCCGCCATGCTGACGAAGAGCGCCAGGGCGATGAGGGCGCCGGGAATGTCGTAGGTAAGCTCGTGCATGGGGTCTAAGTGGTCTGCTTCGCAATTCGCTGAACATGAAGGCTTGTCTTTGCGCCCCTGGCGTTGTTACTCATCGTCGCGATAGCTTCGGCTATCGCTACGGTTCGCGCCTAGCCAGGGACACAAATCCGGCGCTTTCATTTTGTCCCGCCAATGACGAAGCAGACCACTAGGCTGCGGATCGGCGGGAACAACTCGCTGTTGGGCGACAGTTTAACCGCATGACGGACCGGGCCGGCGACGGAAAATGACGCCGCTCTCCGCCCGCGGCGAGGCTTGCTTTACACTATTGCGTCATTCGTTTCGAGGTCGATGGTGCGGCGCCTATTCGTTTCCCTTTTTCTCGCCTCCCTGACGCTGCCGGCGGCAGCCCAGGCGCAGGCCCCGGCCCCCGGCGTCGGTGCCGGAACCTTCGTCCAGGCCCTTGCGGCCCTAGGCCTCATCGTCCTCCTGCTCCTCGCCCTGGCCTGGGTCGCCCAACGCATCGGCGGCGGACGGGCCTTCGGCGCGGCGGGCATGAAGGTCGTCGGCGGGCTTTCCCTCGGCCCTAGGGAAAAAGTGATCCTGGTAGAGGTGGGCGACACCTGGCTGGTGATCGGCATCGTTCCCGGCCAGATCCGCACCCTGCATACCCTGCCCAAGGGCGAGACCCCTGCGTCCTCCAGCGCCGCATCGGAGCGCCCCTTCGCCCGTTGGCTGAAGGACAGGGTGGAGCGCCCCCGTGGCTAGGCCGGTGAAGACCTTCCTCGGCGCCCTTGTCCTGCTCGGCGGCCTGCTGCCGGCAGGCGTCGCCCTCGCCCAGGCCGCGGGAGGGCTGCCCGCGGTCACCAGCACCCCCTCCCCGGGCGGCGGTACGACCTATACCCTGTCGATCCAGACTCTGCTCACCCTTACGGCGCTGACCTTCATTCCGGCCATCGTGCTCATGATGACCGGCTTCACGCGCATCGTCATCGTCCTCTCCCTGCTGCGGCACGCCCTGGGCACCCAGACTTCGCCCCCCAACCAGGTCATCGTCGGGCTGTCGCTGTTCCTTACCTTTTTCGTCATGGCGCCGGTGGCCGATCGCATTTACACCGAGGCTTACCAGCCCCTGAGCGAAAACCGCATTTCCTTCCTGGAAGCCGCCGACCGGGCTTCGGTCCCCCTCAAGGCCTTCATGCTGAAGCAGACCCGGGAGTCCGACCTGGCCCTCTTTGCCGGTCTGGCCAAGATCGAGCGCATCGAAAAGCCCTCCGACACGCCCCTGCGCGTCCTGGTGCCGGCCTTCGTCATCAGCGAGTTGAAGACCGCCTTCCAGATCGGTTTCGTCATCTTCATCCCCTTCCTGGTCATCGACCTGGTGGTCGCCAGCGTCCTCATGTCCATGGGCATGATGATGATGTCGCCGGTCCTGGTGGCCCTGCCCTTCAAGCTGATGCTCTTCGTGCTGGTGGATGGCTGGCACCTGGTCATCGGCTCCCTGGTCCAGAGCTTCGCGCCATGACGCCGGGCATGGTCATGGAAATCGGCCGCCAGGCCATCGAAGTGACCCTGGTGGTCGCCGCGCCTCTGCTCCTCGCCGGCCTGGTAGTGGGCCTCATCATCAGTATTTTCCAGGCGGCGACCCAGTTGAACGAAGCCACCCTGCAGTTCGTCCCCAAGCTGGTGGTCATGCTGCTGACCCTCCTGCTCCTCGGCCCCTGGATGCTGCAATACCTGATCGACTACATCCAGCGCCTCTTCAGCAGCATTCCCCAGCTCATCGGCTGACGGCCACCATGGCGCGCCGCCCTCCGCAATCCCGCACGCGCCGGCGCTGGCTCCGAGCCTGAACCCGTGATCGCCCTCACCTCCGCGCAACTCGACGCCTGGATGGCGGCTTTCCTTTATCCCCTGACGCGCATCCTGGGCGTCTTCGCCTTCGCGCCCCTGCTCGGCAGCGCCGGCGTGCCGCGCCGCATCCGCCTGGTCCTGGGCCTGGCCATCGCCGTCGCCCTGGCCCCCATGCTGCCTCCCATGCCGGCCGTGGCACCGGCCTCCGGCACCGGATTCGGCATCCTGATCGAACAGGCTCTCATCGGCGTAGGCATGGGTTTCGCCATGCGGGTCGTGTTCAGCGCGGTGGAAATCGCCGGCGAATTCATCGGCCTGCAAATGGGCCTGGGTTTCGCCACCTTCTATGACCCGCTTTCCAGCGGCCAGACCCCGGTGGTGACGGAATTCATGAATCTCCTGGCCCTCCTGGTCTTCCTCGCCCTGAACGGTCCCCTGCTCTACGTCGCCACCCTGGCCCAGAGCTTCACCGCCCTGCCGGTGGGCGCCGGCTTGGGCGCCACGAGCTGGCGCAACCTCGCCGAACTGGGCAGCGTCATGTTTTCGGCCGGGCTGCTGCTCGCGCTGCCGGTGCTGGTCTCGCTCATCATCACCAACCTGGCCCTCGCCGTGCTCACCCGGGCCGCCCCACAACTGAACATCTTCGCCGTCGGCTTCCCCATCACCCTGGCGGTGGGCCTCATCGCCCTGGGGGCCAGCCTGAGCTACCTGGCAGCGCCCCTCCAGACCCTCTTCGAGCAGGGACTCGCCTCCATGCTGGGCTTCGCACGACTGCGCTGATCGAGCGATTCAGCCTCCCGGTCGGCGGTGAATGCGATGCCCAAGGGCCGCGCACTCCACAAGCCCTCCGCCAGCCTCAACGAGCTGCGTTTTGCAGGAAGGAGTCGGCTTCGCGCCGCTGCACCAGGCGGATGACGCCATCAGCGACGCGGCGGGCTCCCAGGGTCTGGGAGTCTATGCCTTCGGTGTACTCGACGATCTGGTAGCCGCCGTAACCCAGGTCGCCCTGGAGCTGGGCGGCGCGACGGCGCAGGGCCTGGATGGATTCGCCGGCGCCTCCGGTGTGGTAGCGCTTCATGCGCAGCGCGAGGCGGAAGGTGTCTTCGTCCACGCGGGTTTCCTCGATTTCCCAGTTGGGTGCGAGGGGGTCGTAGATGAAGTAGATGGCGCCCACGATCAGGGCGCCGGTCGCCAGGCGGGAGAGGGAAAGGCTCGTCTTGGCCGTGAGCAGAAGCTTCTTGTCTGGAATGAGCGGGCTGGAATTGGACCCGGCGCTGGAGCATCCGGCCAGGATCAGTGCTGCCGAGGCGAGGGCTAGCGCAGGCCTCATAGGATGTTGAACAGGGAAAGCTGGTTGATCTGCTTGAAGGAAAGCTGGGCCGCCTGAAGCTGCAATTGCTCCTGGGTGAGATTGGAGATGGCCTCGGCGTAGTCGATGTCCTGCAAATCTGAAAGGCGCTGCTGGTACTGGAATTTCTGGTCTTCACCAAGGGAGCTGAGCGATTGCAGGCCTTGCATGCGCGCGCCGACGTCGGCCCGGATGCGCGAAACGTGGTCGATGGCGGCGTGCAGATCGTCGATCCCCTGGGTGTACGCCGCGGCCGTGTAGGCGACGCCGCTGTTGGGGTCCAGGATGTCGATGACGTTCTGCACCGAGTCGAAGAGGCTGCGGCCGGTCACCGCGCCTGTGCCGTCCCGCACCTGCATGAAGAGGGATTGCCCGTCGACGGCGGTATTCATGGTCTGGGTCGAGTTGGCCTGGACCGCCCGCGGGCCGGTGTCGCCCTGGTAGCTGGCGTAGAGGTTGCCCAGGTTGTAAGTGCCGCCGCTGCCGACCACCTGGAAGGGCTGCACCTGGGTGCGGGTGCCCGAGAACATGTAGAGCCCACTGGCATCACGCCCGTTGGCAACGGTCAGGATGTTCTGGAAGCGCTGCTTGAGCTCTTCGGCGATCATGCCCTTCTGGGCCGGACTGTAGGAGCTGTTGCCGGCCTGGATAGCCTTTTCCAAGATGCTTTGCAGTTCCCCCACCAGGTTGCCCATCTGGCTGTCCACCGCCTTGAGGGCCGTGCTCGCAGCGGCCTGGTTGGTGAGGTACTGGTCGTTGACTTGCTTGGCCTGGGTGACTTCCAGGGCCTCGGAGGCCCCGATGGGGTCATCCTTGGGGGTGAGAATCTTGCGCCCGGTGGAAAGCTGTTCCATGAAACGCGCCAGTTCGGTCTGGTTGCGCTGGATGCCCAGGAGGCCGGAGTCGAAAATCTGGGAGGTGCTGATACGCATGATGACTCACCCCAATTGGAGGATGGTGTCGAAGAGGCGGCTGCCCACTTCGAGCATCTTGGCGGAAGCCTGGTAGGCCTGCTGGAACTTGATGAGATTGGCGGCCTCTTCGTCCAGATTGACGCCGGAAAGGGCCTGGCGCGCCGCTTCGGACTGCTCCAGCAGTGCCTGCTGCGCGTCGTTCTTGACCTGGGCCTGGCGGGTGCGGATGCCGTTGTCGGCCACCATCTGGGAATAGGCCGACTGGTAGGTGGCCGAACCGCCGGCCATGGTATTGCGGGTCTGGAGCGCTGCGAGCAGAAGGCCGTTGCGGTTGTCGTCCACGCCACCGGCGTTGGTGGCCAGGGTGAAGCTGTCGCCGTTGCCCGGAGTGCCAGTCAGGGTGAAGGTGAGGCCGTCGAAGCCCACCCGGGCGATGGGGCTGCCGCCGTTGCTCAGATTGACGCTCCCGGCAGTCGTCACGTCCGAGCTTCCGTCGGCGTAGAAGACCGTCACCGACGTCCCCACGGGAAAGCCCGACAGCGTCCCGGCCCCGGTATCGACACTGAGGCTCAGGGGCAGGTTGGCGAGGCTGTAGCCGGTGCTGACGCTGCCCTGGCTGAGGGTGAGGGTGCCCGTATTGGTGAGGGCCGCCTGGCTGCGCACCGGCGCCGCTGCGGCGACGAGGCGGGGATCGGTGGCGAAGCGGGCGTCCACGTCGATGTTGCGGGCGATGCTGCGAGTGGGCTGGAGGGTGAAGTTGTCACCGGCGTCGCCCACGGCGGTGATGTCGATGGACAAGCCATCCACCACTACGGTTCCGATTCCGGTGCCGGCCGCCACCGCGGTACCGTCCGACAGGCGGGTAATGGTGTAGGCCCCCCCGGCGCCGAAGGCGATCTTGTAGTCGCTGCCGGTCAGGCGGGTAAACAGGCTGCCATCGGTGACATCGACGCTGCCGGACGTGATGTTGGGCAGAACGAGAGCGTTGCCGGTGGCGCTGTTGACCGTGGTTTGCAGTGTGGCGAGGCTGGTATCGGACCAGGACTGGCCGTCGCTCGCCCGGGTCAGGGTATAGGTGCCGGCCGCGAAGGAGAGGGAAAAGCGGCTGTCGGCGGCCGGGTCGACGAAGCTCGCGCTGATGGCGCCGCTGCCGGTGTTATTGGTATTGGGCGTCACGTCCGGCGTGCCGATGAGAAAGAAGTCCTCTACCAGCCCGGAACCGCTCACATTACCCAAGAGGTCGCGCCCCAGGGCGTGCTGGGCGTTGAATGTGAGGGCCATGGAGGCGGCGATGCGCCCCAACTGGTTGTAGGCCGTATCGAGGGCCTCGCTGCGGAAGCTCAGCAGGCCGGACAGTTCGCCGCCGGTAATCAGGAATTCGGCCAGTTCCTGGGTTCCCCCGGCGGTCTGGAGCCCCACCGCGATCTTGCTCGGATCGGCTGAGGAGGCCAGGGAAGTCATGCTCATGGCCTGGGTGCCAATGACCAGTTGCTGTCCGGTACCGACGAAGACGTTGAAGCTGCCGTCGCTGTTGGTGGTGGTGGTGACCTTGACCCGCTGGTTGAGCTCGGCCACCAACTGGTCCCGCTGGTCAAGGAGGTCGTTGGCCGGCTGGCCGAAGGAGGCCTCGGCGATGATGATGCGCTGATTGAGATCGGCGATCTGGCTGGCGTAGGCATTCACCTCGGTCACCACGGCCTGGATGCGCCCGTTGACCTCGTCGTTCAACTGGTCGAGCCGATTTTCCAGGGTGTGGAAGCGGTCCACCAGGGTCTGGGCGGTGGACACCATGGTCTGGCGGGCCGGCAACTGGGAGGGGTTGGCCGCCATCTGCTGCACGCCGGCAAAGAAATCCTGCAGGGCCGGCGAAAGGCCCGCGTTGGCATCCGCCAACATGTCGTCGATCTGACCAATTTCGTCCAGATAGGTCCCCAGTTGGCTCACGTTGGTCTGGGCGTAATTAACCTGGTTGGTGAGAAAACTGCTGTAGAGACGCTGCACGGTCACCACCCGCACCCCCTGGCCCAAGGCACCCGCTCCCGTCATCACGGGCGTATTCGTGGTCTGGATGGTGCGCTGACGGTTGTAGCCGTCGGTATTGGCGTTGGTGATGTTGTGTTCGGTGACCAGCAGCGCCATCTGGGCCGCCGCCAATCCCGATACGCCGATGCTGTAGATGCCTGTGCTCATATTCGTCCTCTGCTAAAGAGGTTAACGGCGCTCGCCGCCCAATGTTTAGCCGATCAATGCCTGCCGCAGGGTGGGGCCGCTGATGATGCGGGAAAGCTTTTCGGCATAGGCCGGGTCGGTGGCATAGCCGGCCTGTTGCAGACGGCGGGCGAATTCCGCCCCGTCCTGGGAACCGATGACCCCGCCGTAGCGGGGATTGTTGCGCAAGAGCGCCGCGTAATCCTGGAAGGCCTCCGCGTAGGATCCGTAGGCCCGGAAGCGTTCACTCACCTGCTGCGGCACGCCGTCCACGTACTCGGTGGTCTGGGCCTCGACGGTAGCCCCGGTCCAGCTCCTGCCGGCCTTGATGCCGAACAGGTTGTAGCTGCCGCCGCCGTCGGAGCGCCGCGGTTCGCTGCGGCCCCAACCGCTTTCCAGGGCGGCGTGGGCCACCAGGAACTGAGGAGGAATGCCGGTGGAACGGCTGGCTTCGACGGCGTGGGGCCAGACGCGATTGACGAAGTCCCGCGCCGAGGCCGGGGCGGCGGCTTCCCCCGGCACGGACGGGGCGCCCGCGGCGGGGGCGGCAGCGGGAGAGCCCACCCCGCGGCCCGCCAGGGCGCCGGGGCGCAAATCCGGCAACCCGGAGGGCAAGGCTGCCGCCCCCGGAAGGCCCAGGGCGCCGCCAGCGTCGCCGGCGTTCTTCAGATACTGGCCGAGTTGCTCCTCGATCAATCTGGCGAAGCCGAGACCTTTGCCGGAAGCGAGGTTCTGCGCCAACTGCTGGTCCAGGAGCCCGGTGTAGAAACGGGTCTGGTCGCTGTCCAGCAGACCGTCCTGGGGCGTGGCGTCGCGCATGCTCTTCATGACCATCTGCAGGAACATGGTCTCGAACTGGCGCGCCGCTTCCTTCAATCCCTGCTGGGGGTCCCGGGCCAGAGCCTCGCGGATGTCCTGGCTGACGCGGGCGTCCACCGCCAGCCGGTTGGGGGTGTCCTGAATCTTGATCGCCATGGCGCTCTCAGGGCCTCCCACCGGTCGCCGACGGATGGGCCGGGAGAAACCCGGTGGGAAACCGCCGCATCAGATCACCTCCAGTTCGGCGCGCAGGGCGCCGGCGGCCTTCATGGCCTGAAGGATGGCCAGCAGGTCGAGGGGATTCGCCCCTAGGGCGTTGAGGGCCTTGACCACCTCGGCAAGGTTGGCGCCGGCCTTGACGCTCATCAGGCTGCCGTTGTCCTGCTTGACCTGGATATCGGTGGCGGGGGCCTGGGCCGGCCCTCCGGGCTGTTCGCCGACGACGACGGACAGATTGCCGTGGGCCACGGCACAGCTCTCCAGCGTCACGGTCCGGTTCATGACCACCGAGCCGGTGCGGGGATTGACGATGACCTTGGCGGCGGAAACCGCCGGCGTGACTTCCAGATTGTCGAGCCGCCCCAGGAAGGCGACCCGGGCGTCGGCTTCGTCCGGCGCCCGCACCCGGATCTGGCGGCCATCCACCGCCTGGGCCACGTTGCGACCCAGGGCGGCATTGATGGCCTCGACGACTTTCTGCGCGGTCCCGAAGTCGGCGCTGGCCAGTTCGTAGTGAATGTAGGGGCCGTTGCCCACCGGCGTCGGCACTTCGCGCTCGACCGTCGCGCCGGCCGGGATGCGGCCCGCGGAGAGGTGATTGACGGTGACCTTGGCGCCCCCCGCCGAGGCGCCTGCGCCGCCCACCAGGACGTTGCCCTGGGCGATGGCATAAACCTGGCCATCAGCGCCTTTCATAGGGGTCATCAGCAGGGTGCCGCCCCGCAGGCTCTTGGCGTTGCCCAGGGAGGATACCGTCACGTCCATCGCCTGCCCGGCCTTGGAAAAGGGTGGCAGGTTGGTGGTGACCATGACCGCCGCGGCGTTTTTCAGCTGGAGCTTGGCGGCTTGGTCGGCGGACAGGGTGATGCCCATCTGGGCCAGCATGTTGGCGATGGCCTGGGTGGTGAATGGGGTCTGGGTGGTCTGGTCACCGGTGCCGTCCAGGCCGACCACGATGCCGTAGCCGATGAGCTGGTTGTTGCGCACCCCCTGTATGCTGGCCAGGTCCTTGATGCGCTCGGCCTGGGCCGTACCCGCCAGGAGAGTGCAGCAGCCGGCGGCGAGGATTGCCGCCTGCCGGAACCATTTGCCGCTCGATGTCTTCATTTACCGCCTCCGGCCGTATTTTTCCTAGAACGGCAGAACACTAAGGAAGAAGCGTGCCAGCCAGCCGATGGTTTCCGAATCGGAGATCTGGCCGGCGGATTTGTATTCGATGCGGGCGTCGGCGATCTTGGACGAGGGCACGGTGTTGGTGGAATCGATGAACACCGGATTGACCACGCCCGAAACGCGCACATATTCCTGCTCCTTGCCGATGGCGACCTGCTTTTCGCCGGAAACCAGCAGATTGCCGTTGGGCAGGACCTCGATGACCGTGGCGGTCATGGTGCCGTTGAACAGGTTGCGGTTGCCGGCGTTGCCCTTGCCCTCGAAGGCGGTCGTGCTGCTCGCGTCCACACCCAGGCCCCGCAGACCCTTGCCCGGAAGTCGCGCAAGCGTCGTCACGTCGGCCGTCATGGAACTGCTGCGGTCGATCTTGGCGTTGGAGGTGGTGGACGCCGAGGTGCTCTCGGTGATCGTGACGGTCAGGGTGTCGCCGACGAAGCGGGCCCGGTGATCCTCGAAGAGCGGCCGGCTGTAACCCGCTTGGTAGATGGCGCCCCGCCCCGCCGCAGTTGCCGGCCTGTCTGCGGGCCTGGTGGTCATGGGTTGATGGACATTGGTCGGCGGTACGGTCTGACAGGCGGCCAGGAGAAGCGCGGCGAGCCCAAGGGGAATGAGGCTTCTCATGGTGTTGCTCACAGTTGGGTCAGGCGGGCCAGCATCTGATCGGATGTGGACACCACCTTGCTGTTGAGTTCGTAGGCCCGCTGGGTCTGGATCATGGTCACCAGTTCCTCGGCCACGTTGACGTTGGAGGTTTCCACATAACCCTGGCTGACGATACCGGCGCCGTTGGTCCCCGGGGTGTTGGGGGTGGGGGCGCCACTGGCGGCGGTCTCCTGGAACAGATTCTGCCCCAGGCTTTGCAGGCCCCCGGGGTTGATGAAGGTGGCCAGCTGGATGGAGCCGATCTGGGTGGCAGTAGCGCTGCCCGTCTGGGTGACGGTCACCGTGCCGTCCTGCCCGATGGACATAGACAGCGCGTCGGCAGGAATGGTGATCGCCGGAGACAGGGGAAAGCCGTCGGCCGTGACGATCTGGCCCTGATTGTCCTTCTGGAAGGAGCCGTCCCGGGTGTAGCCCGTGGTGCCGTCCGGCAGAAGGATCTGGAAAAATCCGTTGCCCTGGACAGCGATATCGAGGGAGTTGTCGGTCTTTTGCACATTGCCCTGGGTGAATACCCGGGCCAC
>SSTB01000073.1 GCA_009469665.1 Azonexaceae bacterium
ATCGACATGGGACTCGGCCGCAAAATTGATGACTGCCCGTGGGCGATACTCGGCCAATAGCCTGGCAACCAGATCGAAGTCACCAATACCCCCCTGCACGAAGACATGGCGGGGATCACCATCCAGTGCAGCCAGGTTTTCAAGATTGCCGGCATAGGTGAGCGCATCTAGATTGATGACTCGATCGTCTGAAATTTCCAGCCAGTCGAGCACGAAGTTGCTGCCTATGAAACCGGCGCCGCCGGTGACGAGAATTGCATCGGATGTCACGTTTTACCCCGTCAAATGAGAATCCAGTGAAAGGCACAACACCGCAGGTCATCTCAATCCCCGCTCCGTCTGCGCCGACTTCTTATTTCAGAACATTCCGCTCTCGCAACAACCCAATCACCTGTTCGACACACAATTCGAGCGGCTGGGTGCCGGTATCAACCGTCAGTTCCGGATCTTCAGGTTCCTCGTAAGGAGACGAAATTCCGGTGAAATTTTGAATCTCACCGGCCCGCGCACGTCTGTAGAGCCCTTTCACATCCCGATGTTCGCAAATTTCCAAGGGGCAGCGGCAATAAACTTCCAGAAACTCTCCGTGTGGAACCAGAGAACGCACTCGCTCCCGATCAGTACGAAACGGTGAAATGAATGCCGTCAGGGCAATGACGCCGGCCTCCAAGAACAACTTGGCCATCTCCCCAACCCGGCGGATATTTTCGACCCGGTCTTGTTCGGCAAAACCCAGGTCCGAGCACAAGCCGTGACGGACGTTGTCGCCATCGAATACGAATGTGCGACAGTTCGCACGGTGCAATGTCTCCTCGACGGCATGGGCCAGGGTCGATTTTCCTGCACCGGATAGGCCGGTAAACCAGAGAATCACGCTCTTGTGCCCGTTCATCTGTTCGCGCCGTCGGCGCGTTACCGTCGCATGGTGCCAAACAATATTGGTTGCTTCTGACATTACGCACTTTTCCCTTCAATCAAATCAGCAATATCACCATGCATAAAATGCGCATCCATCCATTCACGCGCCATGCCAAATCGATGCAGACGCAAGCGATCATCCTGCAACAGCTTGATCACCTCTGCCGCCCAGGCTGCCTGATTATCCGGCAACAACGCGACACCAGCCCCGGCCATGGCTTTGAGATAAGGATCTCGCGCCGAAAATACCCCGACGGCACCGCAACGGGCGATGTCGTAGGCCTTGATGTGGGAACGTACGGCATTGAACCTGCCTGGCAATAACGGCGCGACCCCTACGGCTAATTTGTGGGTTCTCGAGTGCGCGAGGTATTCCCGCCATGTTCCGTACGGCTTAACCTCTACGCGGGGAACGGAAGCGAACATTTTTTTTATCTGGTGGTTGCCGAATACCTCGAATTCAGCCTCCGGCACGGCCTGATGCACCGCGGCGACAACCGGGAGCAACCAGCGAATCTCACGAAAATGGACTGGCGAACCGTGATACCCCCAACGGCGGGTGCCCACCGGCGCTGGGACCCGTCCGGGGTCAAAATCCAGGGGGCCCACCACAATTGACTCAATTTGCGCATGGCGCTTGCGCAGGGCTTCGGTAGACTTCCAAACGCGATCGCATACCCGCGAAAGCATTTGCCGAACCCGCAGATAACGCCCGGTCGTCCTTGTCCCATAGTGAAATGGCACGTCGGACGATCTCCAGGCGCCAGGAATGTCATCGTCCATCAGGAAAGCGACGCCACTCCAAAGATGGCGATGCTGGTACAAGAAATTCAGCCAGTCCGCTCTGGCATGGCGGACGATGACGACAAACGCTCCCTGCGGCAGGTCCTTGGCCAACTCGTCCAGGTGCCGTGAATCGAAATGGAACAGCAAATCGCCCGCCACATTACGTAAGCGTGGCGTCAAATAGAAATCGGTCGTGGGTATCGCGCCCGGCGCCAATACCACCACACTACCTGACCAGGGTTCCCGGTATCGAGCGCCAGGAGAAAACAGAGTAGGGATCATGCGGTCGGTTGCACAAAAGAATGGACCAACGGGTTCACGTGGCCTAAGGATTCGCTAGCCACGGCTTCTGCACGTTGGGTGCCGGCCCCAGCACAAAATCTGCGCGCAAATAGCTGAAATTGGGATTGTAAAAAGGGTCTGCCTTCAATTCCTGATTCCACCGGCGACGCATATAGGCAACCTCCTGCCTGGCAACCTTCTTTCTTTTGGCCGATTGATCCTTTCCCCGTGAAACCGATTCATGGTGGTAAAGCTCCGCATGTGGCGTCCAGACAATCTTGTACCCTGATTGCCGTACCCGCAGGCAGTAATCCACATCATTGAAGGCGACCGGCAGATGTTTCGCATCCAATCCGCCTAGCTGCTGGTAAAGCGCACGCCAAGTCACCATACAGGCGGCTGTAACGGCGGAAAGCTCCTGCGCCACCACAGCGCGATGGCAATAGCCCGGATCGTCCCTGGCAATGAACTGGTGCAGATGATTGGCGCATCCGCCCGGACCCACCACATCACCACCATGCTGTACCCGACCGTCCGGGTAATACAGCTTTGCGCCCACCACGCCTACCCGTTCCTGGCACAAATGGCTCACCATCTCTTCGAGCCAGTCAGGTGAAATTACCTCAGTATCGTTATTCAGGAGGCACAGCACTTCACCAGCCACCTGTGTCGCCGCGAAATTGTTGATGGCCGAATAATTGAACGGCTTGTCGTAGCGCAGTACCCGCACTTTCGGCCAGCGAGCGATTTCTGAGATGTACTCCAGCGCCGCCGGGTCGCGACTCCTATTATCGACTATCACGATTTCGAAGTGCGGATAGGTGGTCTTGGCCAACACGCTGGTCACACACTGGCGCAGGAGGCCTACGGCATCTCGCGTCGGGATGACGATGCTCACCAGGGGAGCGAGCTCCGGCAGCGGATAACGCACGCGCCGTATCATGACGGGAGACTTCCTCTCCTCCTTGGCATCCCTATGCAGCAATACCGCCGGGATATGCCGGACATGATCCGCTGCCCGCTCGCCTACACGGAGCAGAAGCTCCCACGTATCGCCCGCTAGATTTTCAGGCCTGAGCCCACCTGCAGCCATTAGCGCTCCGCCGTTGATCACCGCCGCCCGGCCGATGTAGTCCGTAGCGCGAAGTTGCGTCAGCGACCAATCTGGCTTGAAACGGGGGCGACAACGCCGCCCGGTCTCGATCTCGTCATCGTCTGCGTAAATCAACACTGCATCCGGATGTTTACGAATCTCGCAAGCGAACCAAAGAAGCGCATGCGCAGCCAGTTGATCTCCCGGCTTGAGCAACATCACCCAGTCGTCAGCCGTAATCTCGCCGGCGTCCTGTCCGCACACCCAAGCACGAATACTCGGCAACTCCTGCGAATCCGCTTGCGCCCGCTGGATTTCCAATTGGTCGGACTGGTTCGGACAATCAACCGATTCCACCCATTCCGCATAGTCAATCCCCCGAAAAAACCTGGAGGCGTTCTGATAAGACTGCGACAAATCGAGCGCAATATCCCTAAAACGCAATTGACATTGGCCCCGTTGAGCGGGCGTTAACCGGTTTGCCGTCCGAAGTGCGCGATAGGCCATTCGCCACACTCGCTCGACCCTTCCCAGCTTTCGTACCGACAAAGGGGCTACAACATTTGGCTCCGTTTCGAACCACAATATCTCGAAAATAAACCTGGATTGAGGCAGTGAAATCCGGAGCCCCCCCAAATCGACTACGGCGCGGCGACGCACTCCGTCTTCAGCGTATCCGCACTCGTCATGGGACAGCCGGCCCTCAATCAGGAACCAAGCCAT
>SSTB01000006.1 GCA_009469665.1 Azonexaceae bacterium
CGAGTTGCCGGGATTGACCGCCACGTCGGTCTGGATGAAGGGCACGTAGCTGCCGTCGGGCAGGGCGCGGGACTTGGCCGAGACGATGCCGGCGCTGGCGCTGTTTTCGAAGCCGAAGGGCGATCCTATGGCCAGGACCCATTCGCCCACCCGGGTGGCGTTGGCGCTGCCGATGCGCACCGCGGGAAGGCCCTTGGCGTCGATCTTGAGCACGGCGACGTCGCTCGCCTTGTCAAGGCCCAGCACCCGGGCCTTGAATTCGCGCCGGTCGGTGAGCTTGACGACGACTTCCTCGGCACCCTCCACCACATGGGCGTTGGTCAGGATGGTGCCGTCGGCGCTGACGATGAAGCCCGAACCCTGGCCGCGTACCGGCACTTTGCCGCCGGGCTGGGGCAGGCCGCGGAAGTGGCGGAAAAACTCATAGAAAGGATCGTCCGGTTCCAGAGGGAAGGACTCGGGACCGTTGGCGGTACGGCGACTTCCGGAGACGCCAATATTGACCACGGCGGGCCCGTTGGCGGTGACGATGGCACTCATGTCGGGAACGGTGCCGGGCAGGGCGCCAGGGAGGGCGGGCTGGGTTGCCGCAGGGGCGACGGAGGGAGCCGGCGCGGGGGCGGCATGGGCGTCTGCGATGCCGGCGAGATGGCTGGCGGAGTAGGCGCCGGTGAGGGCCGAGGCGACGGCCACGGCGGCAACGGTCAATTTGAGGCGAAGGGGCGTCATGGTTTTGTTTCCTCGCAGGCAAGGGGGCAGTTCAGGGGGTGGCGGGCCCTGGCGGCCCGCATCCCGAGGCGGCCGAAGCCGCTGCGGGACGTGGGAAAGATAGGGTTCCCCCGCGGCGCCTTCAACCCGGGAAATGCAAGCGAGTGTTGCAAAACGTAGCGCCGGCCAAGCGCAAGGGCATGCCGGCGATCAGACGATGGTCTTGCCCTGCCGCAGGCGTTGCCGCCGCTCGCGGTTATCCGGCGTTTCGGTCAGGAGGGTGAATTCCCGGGCCGCTTCGACCCAATCGAGCCTTTGCAGCGGGGTGAGCCGGGCGAAGGCCGCCAGTTGCTCTTCGCTGACGGTGTGGTGGTTGCCACCGTGACAGTCCGTTGTATCAGGGTCGGTTACGCAGTTGCTCGAGCTGATTGATGTCGCTCTCGTCCGGAGCGCGGCCGGTGTTGCTCTTCAAGGCGATCATGTCTTCCATGGAGGCTACACGAAGGGAGGTGCCATTCAGATCGGCGAGCTTCGCCTTGGCAAGGGCCGCGGGCAAATCGATGGGCGGGGCGAGCAGGACGTCGACCATCAGGGGCACGCCAGCGGAGCGATTCTGTAGGACGAGGGCTAGCATCCTAGAAACCTCAGTTGACCGCTTCTCGATGCCCGGAAAGCCTTCTGCCCGCGACCGCCGTGCCACTCCGAATCACTCACCCATTGGGTGGCACCGCTACGAACCCGCTGGCGCATCCGGGCGGGCGCCTGGCTTTGTCGCTCCTCCTTGCAGGCATCAGCCTGCCGCGTCGTCGCTTCGCGCCAGGCGCCCGCCCGAACGCACCAACGGGCTCGTCCAACTGAGGTTTCTAGGATCATGCGCTTCTCTTCGGCCCATTGGCGGCGCATGGCTGGATCCTTCGTGCCGCCAGGGGGACTGGAATGACCGGCTCCAGGCCCTGCTCGACGGCACATGCGATGAAACGATCGAGGTTTTCCTCATCCATGGCCTGAACGACGTCGATATCCAGGGTCATGCGGGGAACCCCATGGATGTTCATGGCCAAGCCGCCCACCAGAAGGTAATTGACGCCACGGGCATCGAGCGCGCGGAAGAGGCCCAGGAAAAGCATTGCTTCGCCTACTTCCACGCATCCTTCAGCGTCACCGCCCGGTTGAACACCGGGGCACCGTCCCGGGAATCCACCCGGTCGGCGACGAAATAGCCGTGGCGTTCGAACTGGAAGCGCTCTTCGGGCTGGGCAGCTTTGAGTGCCGGTTCCAGTTGGGCGGTGATGACGATCTTGGACTGAGGATTGATGTCGTCCAGGAAATCCCGCTCGCCGGCTCCGGGAGCGGGCACTTTGAACAGTCGGTCGTAGAGCCGGATTTCCGCGGTGTAGGCGGAAGCGGCGCAGACCCAGTGCAGATTGCCCTTGACCTTGACGCTGTCGGCGCCCGGGGTGCCGGATTTGGTGTCCGGCAGGTAATCGCACAGCACGGCGGTGACGCGGCCGGCCGCATCCTTCTCGCAGCCGGTGCACTTGACCACGTAGCCGTAGCGCAGCCGGGCCATGTTGCCGGGGTAGAGGCGGTGGTAGCCCTTGACGGGGTCTTCCATGAAGTCCTCGGCCTCGATCCACAGCTCGCGGCCGAAGGGCAGGTCGCGCTTGCCCAATTCCGGCTTCAAGGGATGGTTGGGGGCCTGGCAGGTTTCGCTTCGGCCCTCCGGGTAGTTGGTGATGATGAGCTTCAGGGGGTCGAGGACCGCGATGCGGCGTTGGGCCGCTTCGTTGAGCACTTCTCGCTGGGCGTCCTCGAACAGGCCGTATTCGATGAGGGAATCGGACTTGGAAACGCCAATGCGCTCGGCGAAAAGACGGAAGCCCTCCGGCGTGTAGCCGCGGCGCCGGGCGCCGACCAGGGTGGGCATGCGGGGATCGTCCCAGCCCTCGACGTGCTTTTCCTCCACCAACTGAATGAGCTTCCGCTTACTCAGCACGACGTAGGTGAGGTTGAGGCGGGAGAACTCGATCTGCTGGGGCAGCGGGCGCTGCAAGAGGCCCCCTTCGGCGAGGCGCTCCAGGAGCCAGTCGTAGAAGGGGCGCTGGTCCTCGAACTCCAGGGTGCAGATGGAGTGGGTGATGTTTTCCAGGGCGTCTTCGATGGGGTGGGCGTAGGTGTACATGGGGTACACGCACCAGGCGTCGCCGGTGTTGTGGTGGGTGGCGTGGCGGATGCGGTAGATGGCCGGGTCGCGCAGGTTGATGTTGGGTGAGGCCATGTCGATTTTCGCCCGCAGGATATGGGCGCCGTCGGTGAATTCGCCGCCCTTCATGCGGCGGAAGAGGTCGAGATTCTCTTCCGCGCTGCGTTGACGGAAGGGGCTGTCCTTGCCCGCCTCGGTGAGGGTGCCGCGCTTGGCGCGCATCTCTTCGGCGCTCTGGCTGTCCACATAGGCGTGGCCGGACTGGATGAGGTATTCGGCGAATTGATACATCCAGTCGAAGTAGTTGGAGGCGTAGTAAAGGTTGGTTTCGCCACCCTCCACCCAGGAACAGCCTAGCCATTGCACGGCGTCCACGATGGAATCCACGTATTCCTGTTCTTCCTTCTCCGGGTTGGTGTCGTCGAAGCGTAAATGGCAGCGGCCGCCAAACTGCTGGGCGAGGCCGAAGTTAAGCAGGATGGATTTGGCGTGGCCGAAATGCAGGTAGCCGTTGGGCTCCGGCGGGAAGCGGGTGCGAATCCTGGCTGGGTCCAGTGGGGCGGCGGCGTGGTCGGTGGCGGCGCCGGGGTGGCCGGCCCAGCGGCGCTGGGCGTGCTTGCCGGCGGCGAGGTCGCCTTCGACGATGTTCTTGATGAAATTGGCGGCGGGGGCTGTTTCGGGCTTGTTGGGGCTGCTCACTGGGGAAACCTCTGGGAATGGTGGCGGTATTTTAACCGTCACCCCGGGAGGAGCCGCTACAATTCCCGCCCATGAACGCTCTGCACCATCTCACCCCCCTGAACTTTCTGGCGGTTGGCGCTGGTGCCGCCCTGGGTGCCTGGTGTCGCTGGCTCCTGGGGCTTGGCCTCAATCCTCTTTGCGTCGCCCTGCCGCTGGGAACCCTGGTTGCCAATGTGATCGGAGGCTATCTGGTGGGCGTTGCGGTGGGGCTTTTCCACCTCAACACGCATTTCCCGGGAGCCTTGAAGCTCTTTGCCATCACGGGATTTCTGGGCGGGCTGACGACCTTTTCCACCTATTCGGCCGAGGTGGTGGAGCGCCTTCTCGCCGGGCAGCCGGGCTGGGCCATCGGGCTGGCCTCCGTGCATCTGGCGGGCTCCCTGGCGGCGACATACCTGGGGCTGGTGACCGTGGGCGCCCAACGCATCTGGGCTTGAGAGCCTGTGAGAATTTCGTTCACCCCCGCTCGTCATGCCCAGCTGCGCCCGCTCGGCGTTGCCAATGCTCGCCATAGCCCGGGCTATGGCTGTGCTTGGCGCCTTGATCGCGTACACCTGTGCACGCCGCTCGGGCGCGCCCGAAAAATTCACAGGCTCTGAGCTTCAGTGCCGCTTGTAACGGCGCCGGCTGAACAGGCGGGCCTTGGAGGCGCGGAAAACAACCGCAGCGCAGAGACCGATGGTCAGAATTGGCGGCAGGAGGGCTTGCAGGAAAATGATGTCCTCGGTCATCCCCGCGCCATACATGGCCATGGATGCAGCGATGCCGGCCAGGAGCAGGATGAAGATGGCAATGGCCTGGTAGGTCTCGTGGCTGCGGTAATTGCGCCGTGAGGTACGCCTGGACTGAAAGTAGAGCGGGAGGCCGGCTAGGGCGAGGACGACTTCCAGGCCGACGAGAAATTCGCCGTAGGGATCCATGATCGAAACACTTGGTAAATGGGACGGCTTCGAAAATAATCCCGGTCCTTTGGCCGGGGAAGGTGAAAATCCCGCTTTTCCAGCAAAAATCCCCGCGGAGACCGGCTTCACCCTGATCTTGGACATGCAGCCCCGTAACCCCCGCACCGGGCAGGCCGGTGCTCCACCCTCGCTCGACGACTGCCTTGCGGCGGACGCCCGGCGCCTGCGCGCCCTGGCCCGCGAGATGGGCCGGTCCGGCACGCGGCGGGAGAAGACCCAGGCGGATTTTGCCCAATTGCTGGAGAAATCGAAGGCCGCCGTGGCTGCTCGCCGGGCACGCCTGCCCAAACCGCAATTCCAGGCCGATTTGCCGGTCAATGAGCGGCGGGACGAGATCGCTGCACTGATCGCCAAACATCAGGTGGTCATCGTCTGCGGCGAGACCGGTTCCGGCAAGACCACCCAACTGCCCAAGATTTGCCTGGAGCTGGGCCGCGGTGCCCGGGGCCTCGTCGGCCACACCCAGCCGCGCCGCCTGGCGGCCCGCTCGGTGGCGACGCGCCTGGCCCAGGAACTGCAGACCCAGGTCGGCGCCGGGGTGGGGGTGAAGATCCGCTTCCACGACCGCACGGCGCCGGATTCCTGGGTCAAGCTGATGACCGATGGCATCCTCCTGGCGGAGAGCCAGGGGGATCCCTACCTGTCGGCCTACGACACGATCATCATCGACGAGGCCCACGAACGCAGCCTCAACATCGACTTCCTGCTGGGTTACCTGAAGCAGCTCTTGCCCCGGCGGCCGGACCTGAAGCTCATCATCACCTCGGCCACCATCGACGCCGAGCGCTTCTCGCAGCATTTCTCGAACGCCCCGGTGATCGAGGTTTCCGGCCGCCTCTACCCGGTGGAGGTGCGCTACCGGCCGGTGGAGGACCTGGAGAAGCAGGACGACGAGCGCGACCTCTACGATGCCATCGTGGACGCCGTCAATGAACTGGCCCGCCTCGGCCCCGGCGATACCCTGGTTTTCCTGCCCGGCGAGCGGGAAATCCGCGAGGCCGCCGAGGCGCTCCGGAAGCGCCATCCGGCCCACGCCGAGATTTTGCCCCTCTTCTCCCGCCTCTCGGCCC
>SSTB01000074.1 GCA_009469665.1 Azonexaceae bacterium
AAGGCGGTTGCGTAGGTCCGCCGCGGCCGCCCGGGGTGGGGAAAGCGATTCCGGGCTACGCCCTCCACCGCTTTCCCCACCCCGGACAATGCGGACAATTCATTTGCTACAGAACCGGACAGATCTATTTGTTGCCAACACCCCGCTCCTGGCGCTGGCGGCGCAGCCGGCGCAGGCGACTAAAGCCGCCGCAATCGCTCCGCCGCTTCTTCCAGGGTTTCGTCACGCTTGGCGAAGCAGAAGCGCACGACCCGGTCGTCGTGGCCGTCCGGGAAGAAGGCGGATACGGGGATGACGGCGACGCCGATCTCCCGGGTCAGCCATTCGGCGAATTCCCGGTCCGGCCGGTCGCTGATGGCACCGTAGCGGGCCAGCTGGAAGTAGGTGCCGTGGCAGGGCAGCAGGTCGAAGGGGGTGGCGGCCATGAGGGCCGCGAAGCGGTCGCGCTTTTGCCGGTAGAAATCGGCCAGGCCCGCGTGATGTCCGGGGTCGGCCATGTAGTCGGCGACACCCAGCTGGGCCGGGGTATTGACGGTGAAGACGTTGAACTGGTGCACCTTGCGGAATTCGGCGGTGAGGGCGGCGGGGGCGACGACGTAACCGATCTTCCAGCCGGTGATGTGATAGGTCTTGCCGAAGGATGAGACCACCAGGCTGCGGGCGGCCAGCTCGGGGTGGCGGCACAGGCTTTCGTGGCGGGCGCTGAAGGCGATGTGTTCATACACTTCGTCGCTCAGAACGACGATGCCGGTGCCGCGCAGGATTCCAGCCAGGGCGTCGAGGTCGGCGGGGGTCAGCAGGCTGCCGGTGGGGTTGTGGGGGCTGTTGACCACGATCATCCGGGTGCGGGGATTGATCAGCGAGGCCACATGCTCCCAATCCGGCCGGTAATCGGGGAAGCTCAGGCGCGAATGACGCACGCGACCGCCGACGGTGTCCACGGCCGGGCCGTAGGAATCGTAGACGGGGTCGAAGACGATGGCCTCGTCCCCCGGCCCGACGAAAGCGGCGATGGCGGTGAACAGGGCCTGGGTGGCGCCGGCGGTGACGGTGATCTCGCTCCCGGCATCGTAGTCGGCGCCGTAGAGGGCGGCGACCTTGGCGGCGATGGCGCTGCGCAGTTCCGGCATGCCGGCCATGGGGGCGTACTGGTTGCGGCCGGCCCGCATGTGGCGGTGGACGGCGTCGAACAGCTGCGGCTCGGCCTGGAAATCCGGGAAGCCCTGGGAGAGATTCACCGCCCCGCATTCCGCCGCCAGCCGCGACATGACGGTAAAGATGGTGGTCCCGAGGCCGGGGAAGCGGGAGTGAATCGGGAAGGCGGCGTCGATCATGGCGGCGGCAAAGGGAGAGCGAAGGTGACCCAGGGGGCGGGCAGCCCGCCCCCCCGTGCCGCGACTACTGCTTGACGAAGACCACCTGGGACGGCGTCGGCGCCGGGAATTCGGGCGCGCCGAGGGCCTCGCGGATCGTCTTGTTGGTGTCGAAATAGACCTGCCAGTAGTGGTCGTTGTGGCAGTAGGGGCGAACGGCCAGGACCGGCCCGACCAGATTGAATTCCAGGATGTCCACCTCCACCGCCGGGGTGGCGAGGACGTTGGGAATGGCGGCAATGCGTTCCTTCAGCACCGCGGCGGCCCGGGCGCAGTCAGCGGCGCCGGCGAGCTGGGCCTTGAGATCGACGCGGCGATGGGGATTGACGCTGTAATTCTGGATGGTGTCGCCGAAGATCTTGCCATTGCCCACCAGGGTCATGACATTGTCCGGGGTGTTGACTGCCGAGGCGAAGAGCCCCACCTCTTTGACCGTCCCGGTGATTCCGGCGACGGTGACGAAATCCCCCACCTTGATCGGCCGCAGGATGATGAGGAAGACCCCCGCGGCGAAATTGGAAAGGAGCCCCGACCAGGCCATGCCGATGGCCACGCCGGCGGCGGCGAAGAGGGCGGCGAAGGTGGTGGTCTGGATGCCGAAGTAGCCGAGGATGCCGACCACCAGCAGGATGTTGAGGGTGACGTTGATCACCGTCCCCAGGTAGCGCATCACCGTGGCGTCCACCTTCTGGCGCTCCAGGGTCGATTGCAGGGCCTGGCCCACCAGGCCGATCAGCCAGCGGCCGATGACCCAGAAGGCGATGGCGGCGAGCACTTTGGCGCCGAGGTCGGTGGCGTATTGCAGGGCGATCTCCTGCCAGCGGGCAAGGTCGGTGGGGTTCATGGTTTTCTCCTTCGAGCGGGGAACGGGACCGCCGTGACGGCGGCATGGGCAATCTACGCCGCCCGGCCGGAGTCGGCAAGCATGGCGAACGGCCGGGAATGTGCCAGAATCCGGCCATGAAGATCGACGGCGTCCCCTCCCGCAGCCTCAGAGCCCATCCGGCCCTGGGCGTTTTCGACATCATCGACCAGACCCGGCTTCCCCACGGCCTGCATTGGGTGCGCGTCGCCAATCGCGCGGCGGCAGCCCACGCCATCCGCGCCATGCAGGTGCGCGGCGCGCCCCTCATCGGCGTCACCGCGGCCTACGGGCTGGCGGTCTCCCTGGGGGTCGATGCCTCCAATGAAGCCCTGGACCAGGCCCTCGCCATCCTCGGGCGCACCCGCCCGACGGCGGTCAATCTGGCCTGGGCGCTGGCCCGCATGGCCGAGCGCCTGCGCCCCCTGCCGCCCGCCGACCGGGCCGCCGCCGCCTGGGCCGAGGCGGCCGCCATCGAAGACGAGGACGTGGCCCAGAACCATGCCATCGGCCAGCACGGCCTCGGCCTCTTGCGCCGCCTGACCCCGCGCCGGGAAGGCCGCCTGGAAATCATGACCCACTGCAACGCCGGCTGGCTCGCCACCGTCGACTGGGGTACCGCCCTGGCGCCGGTCTACGCCGCCTTCGATGCCGGGATCGATCTGCACGTGTGGGTTTCCGAGACCCGGCCGCGCAATCAGGGCCTCCTCACCGCCTGGGAACTGGCCCAGCACGGCGTGCCCCACACCGTGGTGGCGGACAACGCCGCCGGCATCCTGATGCGGGAAGGACGCGTGGACGCGGTCATCGTCGGGGCCGACCGCATCGCCGCCAACGGCGACGTCGCCAACAAGGTAGGTACCTATCTGAAGGCCCTGGCCGCCGCCGACAACGGCCTTCCGTTCTACGTCGCCGCCCCGCGCTCCACTCTCGACTTCGCCTGCCCTGAAGGTGCCGCCATCCCCATCGAGGAGCGGGAAGGCGACGAACTGCGGCGGGTCGCCGGCCTCGACGAGCGGGGTGCTCCCGCCACCGTACGGCAACTGCCTGAGCAGGCAGCAGTGGGCAATCCGGCCTTCGACGTCACCCCGGCCCGGCTGGTCACGGCCATCGTCACCGAGCGGGGCACCGCCGCCGCCAGCCGGGAAAGCCTCGCCGCCCTCTATCCGGAGGCGGTGGCGTGAGCGATCCGCGCGCCGCCCTCATCGCCACCGCCCGCGCCATGGCGGCCGCGGGGCTCAATGCCGGCACCGCCGGCAATGTCAGCGTGCGCGATGGCGACGGGTTTTTCATCACCCCCACCGGCATGGCCTACGACCGCCTGGAACCGGAAGACATCCCCGCCATGGCCCTGGACGGCAGCGTCACCGGCCGCCGCCGCCCCTCCTCCGAATGGCGCTTCCACCGTGACCTCTACGCCGCCCGGCCGCAAGCCGGCGCCGTCGTCCATGCCCATTCCCCCTACGCCACCAGCCTCGCCTGCCTGCGCCGGGATATTCCCCCCTTCCATTACATGATCGCCCGCTTCGGCGGCGATACCGTGCGCTGCGCCACCTACGCCACCTTCGGCACCCAGGCGCTGTCGGATGCCGCCCTCGCCGCCCTGGCAGGCCGCAACGCCTGCCTGCTGGCCAACCACGGCCTCCTCGCCTGGGGGCGCGATCTGGACCACGCCCTGGGGCTGGCCGTGGAATTGGAGGAACTCTGCGGCCAGTACTGGCGCGCCTGTCAGTTGGGCGAACCGGTGCTGTTGTCGGCGGAGGAGATGGCCGAAGTGCTGGCCAAATTCGCCGGCTACGGGCAGCAGGACTGAGCCTCGCCCACTGCAGACGATTCCGGGGGACAGGAGGATGCCGCCCTGCCGCCCGGAGCGCTCTTCTGGCCAATTCGCCCCTGCCCGGCCCGCTTCAGGCTCTTCCCGCTCTGCGGGTAGCCGGGCCTCAGCCAATCCCGCTGCAACGCGCGCATCTGGCCAATTCGCCGGGCTCTACGCCGGCCCGGATCAGATCGCCCCGGGCAAGGCCTTGCTGTCTCCTTTACGATCGTCGCGCAGCATCTGCAGGAGGGAGACCTTGCCCTTCTTGTCGAAGGGAATGCGGCCGTAGCCGGTGACGACGGCATCGCCCTTGAGGCGGTAGTCGAGGCTAGCGGAATCGCCGCGCAGGGGCCCCAGGCGATGGATGAATTCAATCACGTTGCCGCTGGCCTGGACCGCCAGGGTGGCCTCGCCCCGGGACGGGACGGTCATCGGCCGGTCGCTGAGGGCATGGGCAAAGTGCTGGCCCGCCAGTTCGATGTCGAACTCCAGGCGCTCGAGCGGCAGATCGACGTCGTTGGGATTGGCGACCTTCAATTTCAGGGTGAAGCGCTGCTCCCGGAAGCCGACGATGTCGAGATTGACCCCGGTCCAGGACAGGGTCGGCGCCTTGGGGAGCGAGACGCAGGCGGCCAGGGCCAGAACGCCCAGCGCCAGGGCGAGGGATTTCAGGCCCGGGCGCATTCGAGCACCTTGAGGAGGGAAGCGGTGTCGTCCTTGCCCCAGCCTTGGGCCATCAACGCGTTCAGCTGCTGCCCCACGGCGGCGGCCAGCGGCATCGGCACTCCGGCCCGGCGGGCGGCCTCCAGAGCAATGCCGAAATCCTTGTGGTGCAGCCGCGCCTCGATGCCGGCCGCGAAATCCCGGCACACCATGCGCTCGCCCATGACGTCGAGGACGCGGCTGGCCGCCGAACCTCCGGCCAGGGCCTGGCGCACCCGGGCGGGGTCGGCGCCCGCGGCGGCGGCCAGATGCACGGCTTCGGCAGCCGCTTGGATGGCGGCGACCATGATGATCTGATTGCAGACCTTGGCCACCTGGCCGGCACCGCTGGGCCCCACATGGACGATGCGTTTGCCCAGGCATTCGAGCAGGGGCCGCACCCGCTCCAGGGCCTCGGCATCGCCGCCGGCCATGATCGCCAGGGTGGCGTCGCGGGCTCCCTGGGCGCCGCCGGACACCGGGGCGTCGAGAAAGGCGACTCCCCGCCCGGCCAGGTGGGCGGCCAGCCGGCGCGCCGCGTCCGGGGCGATGGTCGAGCAATCGACCACCACCGAGCCCGGCGCCAGCCCTGCTGCCAGACCGTCCGGACCGAGGATGACGCCTTCCACGTCGG
>SSTB01000075.1 GCA_009469665.1 Azonexaceae bacterium
CAGTCCGCAGCCGAATAGGCGATCATTTCCGCTACGCTAGCCCACCGTCCAAAAGAGAAAACCCCAGCCGGATTTTTCCGGCCGGGGTTTGGGCTTGTGCCGTAAAGGGCCTGCAAGGAGGATTGGCCCGCCTGAGGCACATCCGCGAACGTCACCCGCCGCTCGCGCAGTAGGCCGCCATGGTTGCGGAAACGCTGCCCTGCCGCTAACCACGGTCAGGACAGCTCACCCGGGGGCTATGGCGGCCCTCTTCTCGCCCCGGGGTGCGACGACGTTCTATCGGCGCACAAGCGCCCCGTTCTGAACAACGGGCCCCTGTGCCGTCCAGGCAAGGCCCGCCGTGCGAATACGGGCGGCGGTTGCGTGGTCCGCGGCGGCGATCTTGCCGCCGTTCAACAGGCTCATGATGAGGTCGGGGTCGTCGAGTTCGACCTCGGCGCCAGGTTCCTGGCGAAGCGGAAAGCCATCGCTGCCGGCCAGGAAGAAGGGGGAAATGACCTTGAATTTTGCGGGTGCCATGCTGCGCTCCTTTAGGTGATGCTGCTCGATACGGTCCAGGCGGCGGGCGTCTGGACGGCCACGTCCACGTCGTAGATCAAGCGGGCATCCACGGTGCCGGCCTTGAAGCCGCTCGGGTCGTACGGGTTGAGTTCCACATGCGGCGATCCCCAGGTGGCGAGCAGCGCATTCGCCCACGGTCCCGACAACATGGTGGCCGCCGGCATCAGCGTGCAGACATTGGCGGCCCGGCCCGCCAGGTGGTTCTCGTTACCGTCGAACGTCCACAAGGCACCGGAGCCGGTAGCGATCTCACGGGTTCGCAGGAGCTTGCGCACGGCCGGCGTGGTGACAAAGCCGAAGCTGGCCTCATCGCCGTTGGCGTCGGCTGCGGTCTGCTCCATTGCCAGGGCGGCCGCGGCGCCGAACGAGGTGCCGGATTGTGTTGCCAGGCCGGCGGTATTCAAGATCCCGGTGGGCTGGCCAGAAGCGCCGCTACCGTTGACCACGGCCTGGTCGATCATCTGCCCCACGGTGGTCAACAGCTCCTTCTGAATGAGCGCGTCGGCAACGTCGCTCTGCAGAGCCAGGAGGCGGGAGAAGCGGATCAGCGCACTGGCCGATTTCCGGCCGAGGGTCAGTTGCCCGAGGGTGGGCTGGCCGGCGGTGATGGGCGAGGCCTCGGTGGCCAGCCAGGTGGTAGTGGTGACGGCAGTGACCTTCGGAACGGTAATGGGGCCGTCCCGTTCGCCCGCGGGCAGATTGGTGATGCCGCAGCGGGCGGCAATGGAGAACGGCCGCAGAATGTCGAGAACGTCGGAACGGGCGGTGGCGACCAGATAGCCGCCGGTCCCGCCACCGATGGCGAGATCCCGGGTCAGATGTTCCGGGCGCATGGTGGGATCGGCAATCAGGGCCAGGGGCAAGGCTTGCCGCTGCAGGTCGCCGTCGTAGCCCGACACGCGGGCGACCTCGGCAATGACTTCGCCTTCGTAACCGTCGATGCGACTACCGGCGACCATGTGGGAAAGCATGCGGCTAAACGAAAAGGCCCTCGTAGCGCGGGCCGCCCGCTCGTGGGCGACCTGGCTCGCGGCCGGGCTATGGGTTCGGAAAATGGCGGGAGGCATGGGAGTGATCCTTTCTCTGTTGTACGGTGCCATTACGCCAAACCTCGCGGGAAATAGGCGGGGTTTTCACTTCCCGCCCACGATGTTGCAATACTGCCGGCGGGATAGCCGCATTTCGGCGCCGCTTTGGGCGGCGTAGAACAGGCATTCATCAAGGGCCGAACTGCCGGCAGGCGGAACGGCGAATCCCTTCCAGAGGTGCCAGCGGTGCCGCAGGAAGACCATAACGGCCTGTCGCAAGTGGGCGGCCCGGTCTTCCGGCAGGAGTTCTTCCGCTGCAGCGCGTAGCCAGTAGTCGCGCACGCCACGGGCGGCCCGCCCACGGGTCGCAGGAAGGCCCAGATAGGCCGGCAGGCGCGCCGCCTCATCACCCAGCCGCCACCAGCGCCGAATGCCATCGGCGAGCCAGGCGGCGCTCTCGCGGTCCACTTCCCCGGTGGCGGCGATGCGAGCAGCGAGGAGTATGGCGTCGTTCATTTCGGCGGGACCGTGAGCAGCTAGAACCCCGCGCCCTCCCCTTCGCCTTCGCTGCGCTCAGGCAGGGCGAAATCCAGAATGGTGGAGCCGCTGGCAGTACCGTGTTGCATGGAGAAGTCCAGCCATGAGAGGATCGCGGCCCGGCCGACTTCGGCCGGCAGTTCCCGGATGCGCTCCCAACTCATCTCCACCTGTAGCCTGAGAATATCGAAAAGACCCAACAACTCACCGGCGGCCCCTTCGTGAAAGTCGGCGTCTTCCTGGGCGCTGGCCAGGGCCTCGGTCAATTCTCGAATGCGGCGATCACGCTTGTGCACCTCGTCCATCAGCGGGGCCAGGATCTTCGACCGCAGGCGGCGCGGGTCGCCGGAGCGCAGAAGCTGGGCGACGGCCTGGCGGGGGTCGATGCGACCGTCGATGCCGATGGTGACTCGGCCGGCCTTTTTCCACTCGGTAACGGCCTGTTTCGAGACGCCCATCAGCTTGGCGAACTGCGCCGGCAGTACGCGGATGCCAGCCAGCTCGGCCGCACTTGACTCGAAGGCCAGTGGAAGCGATTCGCCAGGCCTGGACGCGCGGCGGTCAGATTCGGTGGCAAAGGTCATAAAGTCACCCGTTGAGTTCACTATGTTCGAAGGCCACTACCTACCGGCAACACGCGGTGCGAATGACCCGCGTCGGGGAAGGCCAGGGAGGACCCGCGACACCAAGTGCTTGGCCGATACCCCTTGGGATTGCGCCCCGGGCCGCACCGATCGGACTGCGGGTGATGCGGGTGATGCGGGTGATGCGGGTGATATTCCAGCCCATTGCCGTTAATTGTCTTTTCCTCCTTCTGACACTTTCCGCACGTTGTAGGGAACATCACCCGCTTCACCCGCAATACACATGGAAGGGGGAGAGGGGGAAACAGCGGGAACGCTGTAACGGTCGGCGTTTTGGCCATGTTCAAGCGCCTTCCTTGCTTGCGGGTGATGATTCGCCATCACCCGCACAAACTACCTGCCAGCGGGTCAGTTTCATGCGTCCCGCGGTGCCGGCTTGCTTGAGTGTGAAGCCATCGCAGATCCGATCGCGGTGGGCCTTGAGCCAATAGCCAAGGCGGCG
>SSTB01000076.1 GCA_009469665.1 Azonexaceae bacterium
AAGGCGCGCTTCATCGCCCAGGTGATGAAGGGCGACCAGGGCATCCGGTCGCTGGAGGATGTGGAATTGGCGGCGCTGTCCTATGCCGAGGTGAAGGCCTTGGCGTCGGGCAACCCGCTGGTGATCGAGAAGGCCGGCGTGGACGCGGAGGTGGCCAAGCTCTCGACGCTGTTCTCGGTATGGCGCAACCAGCGCTATGCCAACGAAAGCGAAGTGGGCCGGCTGCCGATGATGATCGAGGCGCTGGAGAAGAAGGTCGCGCTGTACGCGCAGGATGCGGCCCGGATCGAGCCGCAGACCCTGCAGGGCATCGCCATGGAACTGGCGGGGCGCAAGATCGTCGGCCCCGATGCGGTTGGCGAAGCGCTACGCGGGTTGGTGAAGACAGCCAGGGAAGAGGTGCGCACGGCCAGCCGGATGATCGAACGGATCGTCGGCCGGTTTGGCGGCTTCGACCTCGGCATGCTGGCGGCCCGTGGCGACCAGCCGCCCAACCTGTACCTGGCGGGACACTGCCTGTACAACGCCGAACCTTATCAAACCGGTCCGGCCCTCGTGGCCGCCTTGCTGGGTGTGCTGGAATCGGTGGGCAAGCATCACGCCGATGCCGAGATCCAGTTGGAAACACGCCGCAAGCGCCTGGAAGACCTCCGGCTGGAACTGGCCCGATCCTTCGAGCATGAAGGCCGGCTGACCGATCTGCTGGTCCGGCAACGCGAGTTGCTCAAGCAGCTCGACCTGGACAAGGACGAAGCCGGTAGCGCGAAGGTCGACGCCGAAGAAGTACGACAGGCCGCTTGAGCTGATTTCACCCCCACGGCCGAAAGGCTGTGGGGGTAGCGGTAATCGTCGCCACGTTCCACACCCATTTAAAGGCCAGACTCTGCTCAGGTCTTTTTCTTTTCTGCCGATGGGCCAGCCCTGCCTCCGTTGCGACGACGGATGCGGCCTCGTGGCAGCGCCGTCAAGGCGACAGCCGCTGGGGCGGAAGGTTTGCGGATTCCAGTCACCCGTGGGCATAGGGTTCAATCCGACGTGATCAGTGATTCCGGTTCGACTTGGTGGATCGCGCCAAAGGCATGACCGAGCGAACGGCAGGAGACGACGAAACGGTCATGCGCTCTCAAAGCCGGCGGACGGCAGACGACCCTCTGCTGCCCTTCGACCCGCCAGCAGCTGACTGGCTGGTTACAAAGTGTAGCTGCCGTTGCACACCACTGCTCGCCGGCAAGCCCTCGGCCTTTCCGGCCATTGGCCTAAAGGATGTTGTGGGGCAGCAATGAGCCATGAAACTGCCGTTCAGTCGAATATCGCGACGAACCCGTCCGAGAACGAATTCCAATGCCATTTGATTGAATTATCCTCGTGTGAAGAACAAAATAGTCATGATTAAACCGGTGACAACAATGCCGCCACGCAACACGGGGGCCGGTATCCGTCGGGCGACGCGCGCACCTAGATAGCCGCCGGCGGTCGCGCCAAGCATCATCGCCAGCGCATGGGGCCAAGACACTACGCCCCCCCAGGCATAGATTGCCACCGCAATAGCGGTCAGCAAGGCAGAAACAAGATTCTTGGCGCCGTTCATGGCATTCAAACGGGTTTGTCCGAGCAGGCCAAACAGGGCAAGCAGGAGAATCCCTAGGCCACCGTTGAAGTAACCCCCGTAAATCGAAACTGCCAGCATACCCGACGCCGATTTCGCCAGCGAAGCGTGGCCGCCCGGGTTGCCACGGACTCTGCGCAGCAAGTTCGGCCCCAGGGCAAAAAGCAATGTCGCAAGCAGCAACAGCCAAGGAACGATCTTGTTGAAGGTGCGATCCTCGGTCACCAGCAGCAAGGTGGCGCCAATTGCGCCACCGGCCAAACTGAGCAAGATCAGCATCGGCATGGACAAACCCGGTGGAGCTTCAAGGTCTTCACGAAAACCGAGAACGCCCGAAACATACCCGGGAAGCAGGGCAACGGTGCCGGTGGCATTGGCTGCCACGGGAGGCATGCCGGTGAATACGAGCGCCGGCAGAGTCAGGAAACTGCCGCCGCCGGCCACAGCATTGAGCGCGCCGGCCATGAAAGCCGCGCCGAGCAGGAGGGCAATGACCGATGGATCATTCAACATGTTGCAGCTGTCTCCGGAATAC
>SSTB01000077.1 GCA_009469665.1 Azonexaceae bacterium
CGGTGCCAACGCTCTTGTTCGCAAACGTGCCGCCGCCGGTGAGACTCACGGTGTCACCGTAGAAGCTGTCCACTGCGGCGCCGGTGATGGTGGCCAGGTTGGTCGCGTCATACACCTTGTTCTGCGCCACCGCACCCGTCACCGTCAGGCCGTAGGCGGTGATGTCGGCAGTGAGTCCGGTGGGCTGGGTCAGCGTGTAGTTGCCGGCGTCCGCCCCGCCCAGCGCCAGCGCCGCAGTCACGGCCTTGGCCGTGCCGACGTTCTTGTTGGCGAACGTGCCGCCACCGGTGAGACTGACGGTGTCTCCGTAGAAGCTGTTCACCGCCGCGCCGGTGATGGTCGCCGCCGTGGTGGTGTCATACACCTTGTTCTGCGCCACCGCACCCGTCACCGTCAGGCCGTAGGCGGTGATGTCGGCGGTCGACGTACTGTTGGTATTGGCGAGCACGTAGTTGCCGGCATCCGTGCCGCCGAGGACGATGCCGCTGATATTCACTGTCTTGCCCGTGCCCACGTTCTTGTCAACGAACACGCCGCTGGCACTGTCCACTTGCAGGACGTCCCCGCCGTACATCCCCGCAAAGGTACCCCCTCCGCTCAGCACGGCGCTGGTTGTCGCGTCATACACCTTGTTGTCGGCCACGATGCCGGTAACCGCCGAAATCGTCGCCGGGGTGATATCCCCACCATAGTTGGACGCCGCGCCGGAAATGGTGATGCCATAGACGGGAATCGTGCCGCCGTACATGCCGACTCCCGGATTGCCGTCGGTTGTCGCCGCGACCATCTTGCCGGACCCGACGTTCTTGTCGTCGTAGGTGATGGCCGTCATGCCGAACGTCACCACGTCGCCATGTGCGGTGGTGAATCCCAGGCTCAGGCCGCTGCCATCCGACGCGGTGGTCGCGTCGTAGACCTTGGTCGTGGTTCCGGAAAGGACCAGTGTGGTTGCCGGATCGGCGGAGAACAGCGTACCGCTGCCCGGCGTGACGGTTTGCACCGATGTCAGGCCAAAGTTTGCGTTGTATTGGCGGAACGCCGGCGTCAGCCCACCCAGCGTATCGGTGTCAGGATTGTTCGTCCAGGTCAGCCAGCGGCCATTGGGCGTTTCAAGTACGCTTGGCCCGCCGTAGGAACTGGAATTGACGAACGCCCCGCCCGCCAACTGGATGGCATCGCCGGAGATCGTGCTGCGGACATGTCCCAGCAGGTCCAGTGACACCACCCCGGACTTGGCATTCATGATGGCGGCACCGGCGCCCGCATCGGCATCGCCTTCCACGGTCACGCCCACGGCGGAGACACCGATGCCGACATCGCTCACACCGGCGATGGTGCTGGTGCCCGTCGCGGTCATGTCCGTGACGGAAAACGCCCCGATGCCCGCGTCCACCACGATCGCCCCGGTAGAGCCGCCGCCCATCATGAGATCGGTCGCCACCACGCCCGTCGTGGCGCGGATGCCGATGCCGATGCCCAGCGGCAAGGCGCCCGCAGTCGAAATCGCGCCGTAGGCCGTCACCGGTGCGCCCAGCGTCACGCCACCCGTTCCGCCATCGGCGACGAACGCGCCGCCGTAGGCAGTGACTGGCGCGGTCGCGCCCATATTGATCCCCGAACCTCCGTACAAGGCCACTGCGACGCCCATCTCACCTGTAGGCAAGGCGAAGCCGAGCGGCCCGTTGGCCGCGACCGTGTCATAGCCGCTGAGCGTGCCCGCAGGGGCGTTGAGCAACACGCCGCCAGCGCTGTTGGTCACCGCGCCGACGGAAATGATGCCGCCGTAACTGCTCGCGATCGCGATGTCGCCGGAAGTCGAATTGGACGCAATGATCCCCGGCAAGATGTTGCCGATATTGGTCAGGTTGATGCCGCCAACCGCGGTCGCGTTGAGACCGTATCCCGCCGACATTGTCGCGCCGGTACCCTGAGTGATGGCGCCATTGGCGATCACGGTAATGTTCCCGCCCGCGCTGATGGCCGACGCGGCCGCCTGCGCAATGCCACCGAGTCCGGTGAGGTGGACATGCCCGGTTCCACCGACGGTGATGTCGCCGGTGGTCAGTGCAGACGTGGACAACACCACAAAATCGTTGATCGACGCGCTACCCGAAACAGGGGCGGCCGAGCCAAACGAGTTCCCGGCATTGCTCATGAACACGCCGCCGTAACCGTTCATTTCCAGCGCCATGGCCGAGGGCAAGGTCAACGGATTGCTCTGGAAAATGTTCGAGCCCGCGTTCAACGCGAGCTTGTCGACGTTCTGGCTGCCGACCGTCACGGCGCCGTACGCGCCGATCTGGATTCCACTTGCGGTTGTCAAAGCCAATCCCCCGCCATAGAAGGACTCCAGATCGGCAGGGGTCAAGGAGAGCGTCGCGGGAACCACGCCGGTGGTGATCGAAATCGGCCGCGTCGTCGTGAAAGGCTCCACCGAAATGGTCGACGCCGCGCCGGCAACCGTTGGCCCAGAGATCGCCAAGTTGTCGGCGACGTACTTGACGTTGCCGCTGGCGTGCACCCCTGCGGTTTCGATCGTCAGATTCGTGTCCGCAAACCCCGTCGCCAGATAGACGTCGCCACCATAGTTCCATCCGGATTCGATGGCCACGGGGCCCTCCGAGCCATGCCCGGCGATATACACGTTCCCGGTGGTGTTCTGGAACACCACCGAAGATGGCGTCGGACCCGCCACCGTCAGCGGATCGCCCTCCGAATTGCCGATGCCGCCGTAGGCGGTCAGCGTGATGTTCATGTTCTGCGCCCGGACGTTGGCGCCATAGACGCTCGCGCCGGGCAGGATACGGCCTCCGCTCGACTCGACGCTGATCGCGTTCACTGGCGCCTCGACATTGGCGACCGTGATGTCGGAACTGCCCGGCGCATGCAGCGCGATGGTGCCATCGGCACCGTTCGGCCCCGAATAGCCGCTCCCCCCCCGGGCGCTGAGCAGCGCGTTCGTGACGTTCGCGCCAGTAA
>SSTB01000078.1 GCA_009469665.1 Azonexaceae bacterium
ATTCCCTTTCAATCTTGGCGTAACCGCCGATTTCGTTGTGGCGGGATGGCCTGCCAGGCGCCGATCAATTTCGGCGGCAGGCGCGGCTCCAGGAATCAGACTGCCATCCTGAAGAATCATCATGGGCGTGCCATTGATGCCAAGACTGTTCGCCAGTTGATTGATGCGTTCGATCGGGGTGGCACACTTCGGACTCTCGGCCACCTTGCCCGTGGCCATCAGCTCAGTCCATGCCTTGGCAGGATTAGGGGCGCACCAGACCCGCTCCGCTTTTCCCTTAGCGTCGGGATGCAGCCCTTCCAGCGGGTAGAGGAAAGTAAAGATCGAGACGTTATCGAGTTTGGCCAACTCACTTTCCAGCCCTTTGCAGTAGGGGCAGTCCGGATCGGAAAACACGGCCAGCATGCGGCTGCCATCGCCACGTACCGTCTTGATGGCATCCTGGAGCGGCAATTGGGCGAAGTCGATGCGGTTGATGTCGCTCAGGCGCTGGGCGGTCAGATCCTTTTGCTCGCGCATATCGAACAAGTGGCCAAAGACAAAATACCGGCCGGAGGTATCCGTAAAGGCGACATTTCTGCCCATGGTCACCTCGAAGAGCCCTGCGACCTCGGACTGGCGGACGGCGGTAATACGGGTCGACGGGTAGAGTTCCTTGAGACGGGCCGCCAACTCGGTTTCGGTATTACTGGGTGATGCACTGGCAACCACCGCCACAGAGACGAGGAAGGTGGCCAATGAAACGACGATTGATTTACGCATCTGCGCTTACTCCATGGGGTTCAGGGACTTTTTCATGATCTGGCGTCCGCGCTTCCAGATTTCCGAGTAGGTGTCTTCCTCGGCGCCGCCGGCCATTCCCAGCGACACGCCCTTGGTCAGGACGACATCGACGACACGTCCTGCATCGACTTCGATAATCGGAAACATCTTCTCGGCGAGCGTGATGTAGTACTGGGAGAGTCGATCTAGCGCCTTGCCCACACCGGATCCGATGCCGGCCTGCATCTGTTTTCCAGACTCCACGGTTCCAACGGTGCCCAGCGCACTCGTGCTGTAGCTCGTCGCGCTTTGCTGGAAACCTTGTCCGATCCCCGAGATGATTCCGGTCATCAGCGCATTGGCCAGCACCTGACCTTGCTTGCTGACCAATCGGCCACGGAGTCCGGCCTTGCCATCCTCGCCCACCACATAGCCCTTGATCGTGGCATCGACCACTTCACCGCTGTTCAGAACACACGACAGCGACTCAAGACGCAAATAGGCGCGTTCGGAACTGATGTCGCCATAGCCTGATCCGAGAATGAAACACTCTTTCACTTTGGCGCGGTATCGGTTTGGAAGGAAGGCGTTGTCCTGCACACGCAGGAGGATTGGCCAGGGGTTGTTCTGAGCTTGTCCCCCCGTAGGGGCATCCAGACCGCCCATCAGCGCCACGCGCATGAAGGATCCGGACGGTATGTAGGTTTTGTTCTGCTTGCCATCCTCGGGCATTGGCGGATTTGCGGCGACCGTGTCACTGACCTCGAATGCGGCAATGCCGGGCTCTTTGGGCACAACTGGCGTCGGCAGTGGCGGCAAGGGTGATGACATTGCTTCGGATGCGCGCCCCATGGATGGCGCAGGGCCTTGTGGCAATCCCCCGGGAACTGCCGCCTGAGCCGGCGCGGGTGGCATGGGTGGTAATGGCGGAAGCACACTCGCCTGCCTCGATGGCGCTTGAGGCGTTGCCTGTCTTTGCTCAACCTCGGCCAGTTTCTGTTTCATGCCCTGGATGACGATATCCATCTCTTTCATCTGCTGGGACGATTGCGACATCCAGACATCTCTGGGATCGACCTGTGCACCTGGCGTCGCTATGTTTCTGGACTTATCCAGTTTGGCTGTCTGAGGTACAACCGGCGGTTGGTTGTCCCACAAAGCGATGCTGCCAAAGACCAATCCGATGAAACCTGTTCCGAGGCCTCCCAGCACCAGATACTGCTTGGCTTTGGGGGACAAGCCCTTCAGGTACGTCGAGATGCCCCCTGCAACGGCAGTCGGATCACTCATCGGTGCTCTCCGATAACACGAATACATCCGTGCTCTCTCCCGGCGAAAGCTGGGGCTTGGCTATCGATACGGCCACGACATGACGACGATAGAGCTCCCGTTCATCCAGCACCATGAGGTTGGCGGAGGTATTGGTGAGCTGGTACTTCTCCCCTTTTAGCGGGCCATCGATCACCTTGGTCAGGACAAACAAGGCTTCGGACCATAGGGGCACAATCTCGTTGCTGACACGGAAGTCGAATTCGCCATCGCCTTCAGACTGAAGGGACAACAGGACACGCTTGATCAGCTGATTTCTGGGGACATCCCTGCCTTGTCCGGGAACGGCGCCGCTGATTGATCGGCTTTTGATGGTGATGGAGTCCGAAGGCCCGTCGATAACCGATAGAAGCAGCTTCCAGGTCCGACCGCTTTCGTCCGACACGAAGAGACTGAGGGTTGATTTGTCCGTGCTTGGCTTGATGTAAGCCGTACCGGCTTCCTTGTCGGCGGTAACCGCGAATTCACCTTCAGCACCGAAGATTCGGCGAACACGATGGCCATCGATACGGATCAGGGTCGGCTCGGCACGCGAAACTCTGGCGCTCAATGTATCGTCCGGCTTGCCAACCAGCACCTGAGCGGCACTAGCCGAAAAGCTAGCGACCAGGAGCGGTATCAAAAGGATTTTGTTCACTGGTTTCCTTGAACTCCGATACATAGAGTTTTCCATTCATGTTCTTGAAGCCGATGACATAGGTGGCTTGTCGCTCTCCAGCCTTCTTGTCGGATGCCCAGGTAAAAAGAACACCCGACAGGGCGACACGTAGCGATTTCTCATCGGGCGTGATGTTGCGTACTGAAAATTGCGTGGCCGTGTTGTTCTTCTTGAGGAACTCTGCCCGCGCGCCCATTTCCATTTGCAGTCGTCCAAACTCCGACGGCGCTGCATACTTCAGGAACAGCCCGTTTTGATAGCTTGAGACGGCCGGCGTGATGTTGAGAGCGAGACCGGCATACCAATAGGCCATGTCTTCGAGGTACTCCTTGGAGACCGCATCGCCCGAAACCCAATAACTGCGCTTGATTTCTGGCGGTGTCAGGACTGTCTTCTCATTGCCAATTAACTTCAGGACGACGACGGCGCCGACCAGGATCACCAGCAGTAATCCGGCCAGGAGAATGCGCATGAAGCGTATTTCCTGCGACGCATTGGCTTGATCGGAGAGGTAGTTTCGAAAGAGCATTGCCTACCCCAGGAAGTACCGTTGGTCGGAAGGCGGCGTGGCACGCAGCTTCAGGAACAGGTCGCTCGGAAACCACCAATAGAGGGCATGCGCGGCGAACTTGGGATGTTTGCCGGCCTTCATGCGCCCGTACTGCCAGGCAGCCGCCGCGCCCATGACCATGCCTGTAATCATGGAACCGGCAATCACCCCCATGCTGATCAGCATGATGGCGATGACCGCCTGATCCATTTCCCACCACAGAAAACGCTCCTGAGCATCAAGCGCCTTCGGGATATAGCCGGTTTCATCGCCGCCGTGGTTCATGTGCCAGCCTCAAACCGTGGCCGTGAGAATGCCGGTAATGATGGTCGGCGTGTATTGCAGGAAGATCGCGAAGCCAGCTCCAGACAGGATTGGAATGGGATTGACGCGCGCGATGGAAATGATCGCGCCCAGACCGACAGCAGCGACCGCCACGGCGCGACCGAAGTAGCCGGTCACGACATCGTTCGTCCAGGTATAGAGCGCCTGAAATTCAGTTCCGGTGGTACCTGCGAGTGCGCTTCCAGCAAGCAGAAAGAGGACGACAGCAAGAGCGGCATGACGGGGATTACGATTCACTTTTTTTAACTCCTTTGGTATGGTCGATAACGGATTTGATGAGCCAGCCGATACCAATGCCCAGCGCGATACCGCCGATATGGGCTTCGAACCCTTTATCGAGCAGCGATCCGGGAAGCAGGGATCCCATCGCGATGAAGGCACTGGCGATCAGCGTGTCCCGAACAGCTTCTTTTGTCTTGGGAATCACCTAACGGTCTCCTTCTTGGTGGTTGATGACTTGTTGCCAGCCATATCGCTCTGGCGTTCACGAAGGACGACTTCGACGCGGCGATTGGCTGCGCGTCCATCATCCGTATCGTTCGGGGCGAGGTAGCAACACTTCCCTTTGGCTTCGACTTCCATCGGAATGCGAATACCGCGACGTTTCAGCCACGCGGCCACGAACTCTGCTCTGCGAAGTGCCAGCCGTTCATTGAAGCGACTTCCTCCAATGTCGTCGGTATGGCCGGTGATATGGATCACGTGTGATGCACGGATCTCTTGCAGGATCCTGGTCAGCCGCTCGACACCGTCTTGTGTCGGAACCGCCTGCGCGAACTTGAAATGCACCTTGTGCGCAACGACGGGCTCGGGCTTTGCCGCCTGGATTTCCGGCAACGGTGTTTGCCCTGTTGTCTGCAGCTGCGGCGCCGGCAGAATGACTGTCTTGGGTGTGGGCTTTGGGCAGGTCTTATCCACGTCGCAGGAACGCCACTCCTGACCACCCCACCCGATGCCGATCGTTTGGGGTTTTTGCGCTTGTGCTTTTGGCTCGTCCTTGCCCAACCATGGCCACGAACAACCCGTGAGCAGACCTGCCGCAACTGCCATCATCATCAAAATGCGGCTCACGGCCCACCTTCCCTACGCAGGACTGCCGCGATCTTTAACGCATACTGGTTACGCTTGCCTGGGCTGGCTGCGTTGTAAGCGCCAACGGCATTCCAGCTGTAGCCAAGTTTCGATATGTTTTGTGCGAGGATCCATGCGCCGACATAGGTGTTCGTGCAGGCATCGAATAACTTCTGTTGCGTGATCCCATATCGCTCAAGCACCGGAAGCCAACCGGTATTGATCTGCATATGGCCGATGTC
>SSTB01000079.1 GCA_009469665.1 Azonexaceae bacterium
ATGCAACAGGGCATCGGCTGGGCCCTGGACATCAGCGTCGCCGTGCCGGTGATGAAAGACCTCGGCATCGCGCTGCCCCGCATCCGGGAAGCGCCCCCGGGCTGGGTCGAGAGCAACCCGGGCCTGATGTGGGCCGTCATCGGCGGGGGAGTGGCCATGCTCTTGGGCGGCATTGGCTTTGGAGTCGTTCTGCGCCGACGCTCTGCTCGGCCGGCGGGAGCCCCTTCCCCGGCGGCCGTAGCGCGGACCCCTCCCCCCATGCCCCCCGCCGCGGCGCCTGCGGCGGCCCCCATCGACGCCACCGTGGTGGCCCGGTCCGGCATCGGTGGCCTGGCCATCCTGTTTCGCAGCGGCCCCCTGAGCGGGCAGCGTATCGAAGTCCCGCCCGGGGGCAGCTACCTGGGCCGCGACGGCTCCAAATCCAATCTTGTGGTCGTGGCCGACAAGATTTCCGGCCGCCACCTGTGGATCGGCCAGCGCAACGGGGTCTGGGTGGTTTCGGACCCCGGCTCGACCAACGGCACCTTCGTGAACGACGTCGCCCGCGGACGCGTCACCGAACAGCCCGTGCGACGCGGCGACGTGGTGATCCTCTCCCCGGACGCCGTGGTCAGCTTCGAGGTTCTGTAATCAAAGAGAGGTCGTCAGCGCCACGAACCATTCCGGCGCAACGCTCAAAATCCAGGCCTCGAAGCGCTTGTCGAGGCCTGACAGGATGAGCAGCCCCAGGAGCAGCATGACGCCGCCCAGGAGCCGCTTGCCCGCCTTGCCGGCCGCCAGCAGGCGACCGCGCATCCTGCCCAGGGCCTGCCGCGAGACCACCCCCAGAATCACCAGGGGCAGCGCGGCGCCGATACCGAAGACGGCCATCAGCGCGGTCACTTGCAGCAGATCGCGCCCCTGGCTCGCCAGGGTGATGGCGGCGCCGAGGGTCGGTCCCACACAGGGGCTCCAGACCACGCCGAGCAGGAGCCCGAGGACGAACTGCCCCGGGAGCCCGTCTAGGGTGATGCGGGCGAGCAGGGATTGACCGGCGCCGGACAGACCTGAAGTCGCCGCAGCGAAGCGCTCCTGCAGCCGCCCCGAGAGCAGCACCAAGCCAAAGCCGAGCAGCAGGATTGCCGCCACATTGCGCAAAGCGCCCTGGTCGATGCCGACGGCAACCCCCAGGCTGGCGACCAGAACCCCCACCACGGTGAAAGACAGGGCGAGCCCCCCGGCCAGGGCGAAGGGCCCCAGTCGGTGCGCCGCAAGGGCCGTCGCGAGGAGGATGGGCACCAGAGGCAACACGCAGGGCGACAGGGTGGACAGCCCCCCTGCCGCCAGGGCGAGGGCAAAGGTGGCCGGACCGAAATCCATGGCCGGACGCCCGCCTAGAGCGCCTGCTTGAGAAAGGCCGCCACCTGATCCTTGCGGGTCTCGCCCGTGAGGCGACCGATTTCCTTGCCGCCGCGGTAGAGGACGAGGGTGCTCTGCATGGTGGCCTTGTGGGCGCGCAGGGCGTTCTTCTGCTTGTCGTAATCGACCCGCAGTACGGTAAGCGCCTTCATCTCGGGGGTGGGCAGCAGTTCATCGAGCACCTTGTCCTGGGCCTTGCAGATAGGGCACCAATCAGCGTGGATGAAGACCAGGACGGGCTTACCCTCTTTCTGGAGAGTGTCGAAGCGGGCCTGGTCGTAGGCGACACCAGCCGCGAAGGCCTGCCCGGCCACGAGGGCAAGGCCGATGAAGAAGAGTCTGAACAGTTTGAGCATGGCAACCTCCGGAGAGCAGCGCAACGACCCGAAAAGGGTGCTAACGCTGGATGGACAGGACCTGCGGACCGCCGGACCGTAACGCCGGGACCGCTCCTGCAGAGTAGTCGGTCTGACGCGGGAAACCTTACGGGGAGGCGAACGAACTGCCCCGCCCGCGACTCAGTTCAGAACCGCATCCCCGATCAGCCTGCGAATCGAGGTCGCCTCGAAGGGCTTGTCGCAGATGGCCGAAACGCCGGCTTTTTCCACCGCCGCCAGTCGCCCCATATTCTGTTCGCTGGTCACCATGAGCACCGGCACCGCGTTCTGCCAGCTCTGGGTGCGGATGTACTCGGTGAGTTCGCGGCCGTCCATTTCCGGCATGTTGTAGTCGGTAATGACCAGATCGACCATGGTGTTCTGCAGGCAATCCACCGCTTCCTTGCCATTCACGGCTTCGGTGATACGTTCGATGCCCAGCTCTTCCAGGAGACGGCGTAGGTGACGACGCGAAGCCATGCTGTCGTCCACCAGGAGAACCCGCAGGCGCTCCAGTTCGGCCGCATCCAGGTCCGCCGGGGGATTGAGGTAATCGGCTGCGGCGTAGAGGGCTCTGGCAAGCTGCTGCTCGTTGAAAGGCTTGCCCAGAATGCTGCAGGCGCCGGCCTGGCGCACGGGATCGAGAACCTGGGGCCGCGTCTCACTGGAAATGAGGATGAAGGGCACCGCCTCCAGGTAAGGGTCGGCGCGCATGGCGGCCACCAGATCGGTTCCCGCCTGGTCCGGCAGGTAGAGACTGCTGATGACCACCCAGCCCCGATCGACCTTCTGCAGGGCCAGCAGCGCCTCGGCGCCGGTCTGGCAGACTTCCGTGCTGCCGACGCCCTGGTTGGCGAGCATGCGACTCACCAGATGGGCCTGCATGGTCGAAGGCTCGACCAGAACGACATGAATTTCGGCAAGGGCTGAAGAACCCGGCATGGCTGCACCCCCTGAAAACGCTGCGTCCGGCCACTATAGCAGGAGGTTCGAGCCGCGGGGAGCGGACCGGCGCGGGGCAACGCCCCTGCTCCAACCCTAGTGCCCCCCCGGCGGCAGGTCGAAGAAGAGAATCTCGCTGCCTTTTGCCGCCGAAAATTCCAGCCGTCCTTCATCTGCCACCTTGGCCCCGTCACCGCCCTCCAGGGCGAGGCCGTTCAGACTCAGGGCACCGGAAACCAGATGGACGTAGGCCAGGCGCCCCGGGTCCAGAGGAGTGACCAAGCGCTCGCCGGGCGCCAGGAGGGCGGCATGGATGCGGGCATCCTGGCCGATGGAGAGACTCCCTTCGGCGCCGTCGGGCGTGGCAACCGGACTGAGGCGGCCCCGCCGGGCGACCGGAGAAAGCACCTTCTGTTCGTAGCTTGCCGGCGTCCCGCGCCGGGCCGGCTCGATCCAGATTTGCAGGAGATGGGTCTCTTCCCGCAAGGAGGGATTGAATTCGCTATGCAGGATGCCGCGGCCGGCACTCATGCGCTGCACCTCCCCCGGCCCGATGACGCCGCCGTTGCCCAGGCTGTCCCGGTGTTCGAGGCTTCCGGCCAGAAGGTAGGTGACCACCTCCATGTCCCGATGCCCATGCATGCCGAAGCCGCGGCCGGGTTGGATACGGTCCTCGTTCAGGACGCGCAGGCAACCCCAGCCCATTTCGTCCGGGTCATGGTAATCGGCGAAGGAAAAACTGTGTCGTGCCAGCAGCCAGCCGTGGTCGGCGTGACCGCGCTCGGAAGAAGGGCGCAGGCGGATCATCTCCGGACTCCTTGGGAATTCCGGGGTTGGACCCGCCTCCGGGACGGCGGTTCAGGCCTCGACCCACTCCAGGATCGGCTGCCACTGCTCCACGTCGCGCTCGTTGCGCGAGGGGGGCAGGTCGAAGAGGGTGAGGCCGGCAGCGGCGGCCTGGACGTAGAGTTGGGTATCTCTGAGGCAGGTCAGCACCGGGACTTCCAGCGTGGCGAAGAAGCGCTCCAAATCCCCCGCAGCGCGGGTGCGGGCGTCGACCCGCATGCCCACCACCGCCACATCGGCCCGCCCCTTGCGCACCGTCTTTTCTGCCAGGAGTTCGGTGAGAAAGCGGCGGCTGGCCTGCATGTCGAAGAAGGAGGGCTGCACCGGCACGATGACGCGCGACGAGAGTTTGAGCACTTTCTCCAGAGTCTTGCCGCGCAGGCCCGCCGGGGTGTCGAGGACGGCGTGGGTGACGCCCTTGGGGGGCCGTGCGATGTCATCGGGGCCGATTTCCCAGGTGCTGATGGCGGGCACCGCCGCCGGGCGCAGGGCGAGCCACTCGCGGGAGGACTGCTGGCGGTCGATGTCGCCCAGCATGACGCGCTGCCCCCTGGCCGCAAAGTAACCGGCCAGGCTGGTGGCCAGGGTGCTCTTGCCAGAGCCTCCCTTGGGATTGGCCACCAGGAAAAGCTTCACCGCGCCGGTCCCAGCTTGTCCAGGGTCTTGCGCACCAGGTTCACATGCCCCCGCAAGGTATAGACCAGATCGGTGAAGGCCAGCGGCACCCGCAGGCGGCTGGCCTCGTCATCCAGGGCGTCGAGGCGGCTGCGGTACTCCGGCAGGCGGGCCGCATCGAAATGCTCTTTCAGATCGTCCTCCAGGAATTTCAACTCTCCGTAGCAACGGAAAATCTTGGAGCGGATGCGCCAGGAGTAGATCGCCGGCGCCACCTTGAGCAGGGGAATGAGCAGGGCGATGATGGGCACCAGCATGACGATGAGCCGATCGGCCAGCACGGCGAGCCAGAAAGGCAAGTAGCGCTGCAAGAAGGGCGGGCCGGATTTGTAATAGCGGGCCGCCTCGGGCGAGAGCGGCAGCATGGGATCCTTGTAGGCCGGGAATTCGCCCGCGTCCTGGAAGAAGCCGGCCTTGCCGTGCACCTCGCTCGCCGCCTGGAGAAGCAGGCTCTGGAGGGCAGGGTGGAGGTCATCGCGCACGGCGAGATTGGCCGTCGGCGCCAGGACACGGATGTCTTCCGGCGGAAAATCCCGCACCAGGTCGGCGACGCCCTTGGGGAAGGTCAGGCGGGTGAGGAAGGGGAAGCGACGCTGGTAGGCGCCGGACTGGGAGAAGCTCATCACCCGCACCCCGGGGGAACGCAGGAGCACCTGGACGACGGGGGCGTTCTCGGCAGCGATGATAAAGGCGGCGTCAATGCGCCCCTGCTGGAGTTCTTCCGCCGCCTTGAGGCCTGACAGGGGCACCAGATGCTCGCCGGGCTTGATCTCGTTGGCTTCCAGCAATTGCTGCGCCAGTTGACGCACGCCGGAGCCCTCCTGGCCGATGGCGATGCGCTTGCCCTGGAGATCCGTCAGGCGCGTGAGGGCCGCCGCTCCGCGGTAGAAGACCCACACCGGCTCGTAGAACATGCTGCCCAGGGACAGGAGGCCAGAATCTTCCTGCCCGTCCTCCGCCGGCGTCACCACGCCCCCCTGCACGAAGGCCACATCGGCCTCGCCGCCCTTCAGCCGCTCCAGATTCTGCAACGACCCGGCAGAAGTCAGCACTTCCAGGGCGATGCCGTCCCGGGCCAGGATGGCGGCGTAGCGTTTGGCAAACTGGTAGTAAGCCCCCGCCTCGCCGCCGGTGCTGATGACGATGCGGCTGGGCGGCGCCGGCTGGACGAACTGATAAGCGACGACGAAGCCCATCCCGACGATGAGGATGATCCACCAGGCGGTGGCGAAGAGGTCGCGCAGGGAGAGAATGCCTGCCTTGATGCGGGCCATCATGGAATAAGGATGCTGGACCCGGTGGTCCGGCGGGCCTCCAGGTCGCGATGGGCCTGAGCCGCATCGGCCAGGGCGTAGGTCTGCTGGACCTCGATGCGCAGGCCCGCCGCCACCTGGGCGAAGAGCTCGCCGCCCAGGGCCTGCAGGTCCGCACGCCGGGCGGTGTAATGCATGAGGGTCGGCCGGGTCACGAAGAGCGAGCCCTTTTGCGACAGGAGCAGGAGGTCGAGGGGCGGCACGGGGCCCGAGGCATTGCCGTAGCTCACCATCGTCCCCAGGGGGCGCAGACAGTCGAGGGAACCCGGGAAGGTGTCCTTGCCCACCCCGTCATAGACGACGGAGACGCCCTCGCCGCCAGTGATTTCGCGCACCCGGGCGGTGAAATCCTCGGTGCTGTAGTTGATGACGTGATCGCAGCCGTGGGCGCTCGCCAGGGCGGCCTTGGCCGCGGAGCCCACGGTGCCGATGACCGTGGCGCCGAGGGCCTTGGCCCACTGGCAGGCGATGAGGCCGACGCCCCCCGCGGCGGCATGGACGAGGACCGCGTCGCCGGCCCGCACGGCGTAGGTCCGGCGCAGCAGATAGGCGGCCGTCAAGCCCTGCAGCATCATCGCCGCCGCCGTCTCGAAGGCGATGCCACTGGGCAGCACCAGCAGGCGATGGGCCGGGAGGTTGCGCACCTGGGCGTAGGCCCCCACCGGCCCCCCGGCGTAGGCCACCCGGTCGCCGACCGCCACTTCACTGACGCCCTCGCCTACCGCCTCGACCACTCCGGCGCCTTCCAGGCCGATCCCGCTGGGCAGTGGCAATGGATAGAGGCCGGTACGGTGGTAGACGTCGATGAAGTTGAGGCCCACGGCGGCGTGACGCACCCGGGCTTCCCCGGGCGCCGGTGGCGCCAGCTCGACGGCCTCCCAGACGAGCTTCTCGGGACCGCCGGTGGCATGGATGCGAATGGCGTGGGGCATGTCGTTTCCTCAGACAGTGGATGCGGCAGAGCGGCAAGGGCAGCGAGGGCGCTTCCCGAAGGCGGGAGAGTATCACTGGCCCCGCTCTCGAATCCACCCGGTATCATGCGCTCATGACGTCCCTGCACCGACTGATCCTTCCCCGGGTTCTCCTGGTCTGGCTTGGGCTTTCCCTCATCGGTGGCGGCCTCACCTACTGGCTGGAGATGCGCCAGATCGACCAGGCGGTGGTCGATCTGGCCGCCACTGCGGTGACCCGCCATGCACCCGACGGTGGTGGCGCCGCGGATTTGGCCCGGCATGCCGATGACTTCCTGCACGAGGGCTTCGTCGCCGTCGAGATCCTGGCCCCCGGGGGCTCCCCCCTCGCCCGGTCAGCCCGACCCGGCTTCGAGGGTGTCGCCGCCATCTTGGACGCCGAAGCCCCCCACGGCGACCGGCCCCGCTACCGCACGATTCACCGCAGCGGCGCTACGCTGGTGCGCGTGGTTCTGCCTCTAGCCGCAACGGACGGCCGACCCACCGGTCACTTCGAGGGACTCTACCGGGTGGAACCCGCCACCCTGGCGGGCCTACGCGGCGACCTGTGGCGCACCCTTCTCGCCGTCCTGACGGCCGTGCTGGCGACGACGGTGGTGCTCTATCCGTTGATCGTCGCCCTCAACCGCAACCTCTTCCGCGCGTCCCGCGAAGTCCTGCGGGGCAATCTGGAAATGGCGGCAGTCCTAGGCGCCGCCATCGCCAAACGGGATTCCGACACCAACGCCCACAATTACCGCGTCACCCTCTACGCCTGCCTGCTGGCCGAAGCGATGGACCTGCACGGCGAAGCCCTGCGCGCGCTCATGCTGGGCGCCTTCCTGCACGACGTCGGCAAGATCGGCATCCCCGATACCATCCTGCTCAAGCCTGGCGCCCTGACCGAGGAAGAACGCGCGATCATGCGGGGTCATGTGGCCCTGGGCGTGGACATCATCGCCTCTTCGGCCTGGCTGAGGGCCGCCCGGGAGGTCATCCAGAACCATCACGAGTGGTTCGACGGGAGCGGCTATCCGCGGGGCCTGGCCGGCGAGGCGATTCCCCTCACGGCACGCATCTTCGCCGTTGTCGACGTTTTTGATGCCCTCACCTCCCTCCGGCCCTACAAGACGCCCTGGAGTTGCGACGCCGCCCTGGCGGCGCTGGAACGCGACGCCGGCTGCCATTTCGATCCCAGCCTGGTGGCCGCCTTCGCCCCCATTGCCCGGAAAATCCAGCCCGAAGTGGCTCAGGCGGACGAGGCGGCCATCGCCCGGCGTCTCGCTGGGCACATCGACGCCCTCCTGCTCTCCGACGGCGGCCGCCCCCTGCGCGGCCTGTTGCGCCGACGGTTCGCCCCAGCCGGCGCTTAGACGACAGGGCAATACTAGCTTTAGCGCGTGTAGTACCCCACCGCCACCAGCAGATCGCCGACCTTGCGGAAGCGCGTGTGCTTGTCCTCCACCTTGCGGGTGACGGGGTTGCGCCAGGCGTATTCGAGTTCGCCGCGGTCCGTGTCCTTGAGGGCGTCGACCATCTGGCGGATGATGGGCGTGCCTTTGGGATCGGTGAGGGCCAGTCCGTCGCTGTCGATCAGGCGTGGCGTGACACCATGGGCCTTGAAGCGGCCATCCCTGAGGTCCACGACGAAGACGTAGAGATCGTCCTCGATGTAACCGCCGTTCAGGTCGTTGAAGGCGGCGATGGCCTTACCGGGATCCGCCTTGACCGCCGCCACGGCGCGGTCGAGCAGGGCCTTGGCCTGTTCCGGCGAGGCCCGGGGGATGTAGTAGCCCACCGCCAGGATGCGCGTCCCGACTCTGTGAAAAAAAGTGATCTTGCGCTCCGGCTTCTGGTGCAGCCGGTTGAGCCAGCGGTATTCGACGCTGCCGGTAGCGGCGGCCTTGGCTTTTTCCAGCATGTCGTAGAAGAAGGGCGTGCCGAAGGCATCGCGCATATTGGTCACCTTGCGCCCGATGAGGGCCGCGGAGGAGCCGCCGCTGGCCAGGAAGGTACCGTCGGTACCGACCACGTACACATAGAGTTCCGCGTCGACGAATTCGGTCGGGTGATTGAAGGCGGCGAAGGCTTCGTCGCCGTGCTGCTCAAAATGGCTCACCGCCCGCGCCAACAACGCCCGGGCGCGCTGGGCGTCAGTGGTGGGCATTTCGCGAATGCCCGTTGCGTCCGGGGCCTTGCCCTCCTGTGCGTGGACCGCGTACGTGCCCACCGACAGCAGCCCGACGAGCACCGCCCGAATAAATTTCTGCCAAACCATCCCCAATCCCTTCTCCACCGGTCCGGAAGCCCAAAACGGCCATTCTACCAAGACGGCCACCCTGCCCGGCAGGGCGAGGTTTCAGCCCGGACTCAAAGGGGCGTCAACCGTGCGTACTCCAGGGCCAGCCACTTGAGGCCGACGGCACCGAAGTTAATGTGCACCCGGGCATCGGCACCCCGCCCCTCGCTATTGACGATAATCCCGACACCGAATTTGGGATGCTCGACACTCTGACCGATACGCCATCCTCCAGCCAGCGCCGGTGCGGCCGCCCCGTAGGCCGGCGCTAGCGGGGCTGGGGTTGCAGCCTGCGTCCGGTTGAGCTTGAGCAGGAGTTCGGCCGGAATTTCCTCCAGAAATCCCGACGGGACGCAGTAGCGCGTCTGACCGTGCAGGAGCCGGGTCTGGGCGCAGGAGAGGTAGAGGCGCTGGCGCGCCCGGGTCACCGCAACGTACATCAGACGCCGCTCCTCCTCCAGGCCGTCGCGCCCTTCGGCGATGGCATTTTCGTGCGGGAAGAGTCCCTGTTCCAGTCCGGTAAGGAAGACCACGTCGAATTCGAGACCCTTAGCGGCATGGACCGACATGAGTTGTACCGCGTCCTGGCCTTCGCCGGCCTGATGCTCGCCCGCTTCCAGGGAGGCATGGGTGAGGAAGGATACCAGGGCGCCACCCTCGCCCACCGCGCCCTCGTCGTCCACGAAGCCGGCGGCAGCGTTGATGAGTTCGTCCAGGTTCTCCAGGCGCTCCTGGCCTTCCTTTTCCCGCCGGTAGTGCTCCGCGAGACCGCTCTTCTCGATGACATGCTCGACCATCTCCTGCAGGGGGAGCGCCTCGGTTTCCCGCCGCAGGGCCTCCACCAGGGCGACGAAGGCGCCCACCGTCTGTCCGGCCTTGCCGGAGAGCGAGGCAGCGGCGTTGTAGAGCGGGGATTGGCACTTGTGGGCGGCGGCCTGAAGATTCTCCAGGCTGCGGGCGCCGATACCGCGGGCGGGGAAATTCACCACCCGCAAGAAGGCGGTGTCGTCGTCCGGATTGGCGATGAGCCGCAGATAGGCCAGGGCGTGCTTAACCTCCTGGCGCTCGAAGAAGCGCAGGCCTCCGTAAACGCGGTAGGGGACGCCGCGGCTGAACAGTTCGTGCTCCAGCACCCGAGACTGGGCGTTGGAACGATAGAGCAGCGCCATCTGCCCGGCGGGCCTGCCTTCACGCACCAGTTCGCGGATTTCCTCCACCACGAAACGCGCCTCGTCCACATCCGACCAGGCCTCGAAGGCCCGGATGGGCTCCCCGGCACCGGCGTCGGTCCACAGGTTCTTGCCCAGACGCTCGCGGTTGTTCTTGATGATGGCGTTGGCCGCCGCCAGGATATTGCCGTGGGAGCGGTAGTTCTGCTCCAGGCGGATGACGTTGCTTCCCGCGCTGGTTTGGCAATACTCACGCTCAAAATCGCGCATATTGGCCACCTCGGCCCCACGGAAGGCGTAGATGGACTGGTCGTCGTCCCCCACCGCGAACAGGCAGGCCCCGCCGGCAGCGAGAAGCTTCAGCCAAGCGTACTGGAGACGATTGGTGTCCTGGAATTCATCCACCAGGATGTGGCGAAAGCGCTCCTGGTAGTGGCGCCGCAGGGGTTCGTTGCGCGAGAGCAACTCGTGGCAGCGCAGCAGGAGTTCGGCAAAATCGACCACGCCCTCGCGATTGCACTGGAGTTCGTATTCGGCATAAAGCTCGACCCGACGCCGGGTCCAGGTGTCGTAGGCTTCGGCCTGGGCGGCACGGATGCCCTGTTCCTTGTGGCCGTTGATGAAATGGCAGAGCTCCCGCGGCGGATATTTTTCGTCATCGACGTTGAGGGCCTTCAGCAGTCGCTTGACTGCCGCCAACTGGTCGGCGGAGTCGAGTATCTGAAAGGTCTGGGGCAGCCCGGCCTCGCGATGGTGGGTCCGCAACAGGCGGTTGCACAGCCCGTGAAAAGTGCCTATCCAAAGGCCCCGCGGACTGATGGGCACGAGCGCCGACAGGCGGGCGATCATTTCCTTGGCGGCCTTGTTGGTGAAGGTGACCGCCAGCACGCCGTGGGGGCTGACCTGCCCGGTGGAAATCAGCCAGGCGATGCGGGTGGTGAGCACCCGCGTCTTGCCGCTACCGGCACCGGCGAGGATGAGGGCGTGGACCGCCGGCAGCGTCACGGCTTGGAGCTGGGGGGGATTGAGAAGAGCGAGAAGATCGGACATGAATCAATTTCCGGCGCCAGCGGGAGATATACACCCGGCAGCACCTATAACTAAAGGCATATAAACAAACAAGGCCTTACGCATTGTGCAACGCAATGTCAATCGTGAATTCATACGCTACAAACAGTCACAAAGCCGCGGTAGACTTCGACACAAATAAATGCTGCAATGCACAAAACAAAGAGAGCCCAAAAGGCTGACCGCCATCAGAGAAAGTGGCTACCGCCACAGTAGCGAAAGGAGTAACACAATGAAAGCACCGAAAATCCTGCCCTGGATCGCCAAGCGCGCCGGGATCAGCGAGGAACTGGCCCTCAAACTCTGGCGCCGTGGCGCTGGCGAGGCCGAATACCTGTGCGGCAAGGCCCAGGGCCCCGAGTACTGGGGTCTGGCCGTCGAACGCTTCCTCGCCCTGGTCGAGGACGAAGCCGGCCGCAGCCCCGCCTACACCCTGGAATCGGCCCCCCGCCTGTCCTGGATGTTCCGCCATCAGACCGGCATGTCTCTCCTCACCCTGATGGCCGCCCAGAACGCCTACCGCTTCTGGCAGGACACCTGGGGCAATCTGCGCGGCGCCAAGAAGGCCGCCTGAGGCCCTCAGCGCCGATAGGGCTTGGCCGCCGGAAGATCGAGTTCCTGCACGAGGCGTGAGGCGAGCTTTTCCGCCTCCTCCTGACCGGGAATCTGCCCCAGGCGCAGTTCGTAGGACTTGCCGGCCTGGCGGGGAACGATGCGCACCGCGTAACCTGCCGCGGTCGCGCGGTCATAGACGGCAAGAGCAGCGGCCTGATCCGCGTAGGTTCCCAGACGTACCCCCCAGCGGCCACTCCGTCTCTGGAGGCCCGCTCCGGCTTCCAGTTCGGTTTCCCGGGCCCATTTTTCCACCTGGGCGGCATCAACCGAGGCCACCGGGTCCGGACCCTTGCCCTTGTCCGCGCCATAGAACTGGAGGGGCTGGTCGAGTTGCACCGGCGCCCCGCCGGGATGAGACGCCGTGATGCGCCCTTCGAGCAGACACACGAAGTCGCGCTGATCGTCACTGCGGCCCCAGATGTCTGTACCGCGGATTCCCGCGGTCACGGTGCCGATCTGGACATTGATCGCGCGCCGGTCACTGCTGCGCCGAAAGATGTCGGTGGTCAGACGGAAGGCCCCCTTGGCTACTTCCAGGGCCGCGGTAAACACGCCATTTTCCTTGCGCCCCAGGGCGTTGAGGCCGACCTGGCCGTTCTCGCCCACCCGCACGGCGCTGCCATCGGCCATCTGGACCAGTGCCCGCCCTCCGAAGCCAGTCACCAGGCGATCCCGGCTCTCCAGAGCCATCCCCGGCGCCAGGGCGAGACGCGCCCCGCCCCGCTCGACCCAGGCCGGAGCCTGCACCCCGTCGACCACCGCGTGGGGGGCCGCCAGCAGCGGCAGCGCCAGGCCCCACAAGGCCAGCGCAGCCAGTTTCTTTGTCCATTGCCTCATGTCACGCTCCCAATATGGATTGCCACGGATGATAGCAGCCCCCTTGCCATCGGCACCCGGAGGCCTACACTCGCCGCCATGGATGAACCCAGCGACGAAGGTCTGATGCTTGCGTATCGCGCCGGCGATGCCGCCGCCTTCGAAACCCTCTACCGGCGCCACCGCAGCCGGCTGTACCGTCACCTCGTCCATCAATGCGGCGACCCCGGGCTGGCCGAAGACCTCTACCAGGACGTCTGGGCGCGGGTCATCGCGGCCCGCTCGGGCTATGAGCCCCTGGCAAAATTTTCGACGTGGCTGTTCCGCATCGCCCATAACCGTCTCCTCGACCACTACCGCCAGCACGCCCGGGGGGTCGCTTCCAGATACGACGCAGACGCCGATCCGGATGCGCTCCCGGCCCGGGAAGACAGCAATCCGGCCCGCCAGGCGGAACGCCAAAGTCTGGCGCGACGTCTGTCCAGCGCCCTGGAGGAATTGCCCGAGCCCCAGCGCGAAACTTTCCTGCTGGCCGAGGCGGGCGAACTCAGCCTGGAAGAGATCGCCGCCGCCACCCAGGTGGGGCGGGAAACCGCCAAGAGTCGCCTGCGCTATGCCGTCGCCCGGCTGCGCATCGCCCTGGAGGATCTGCTATGAGCCCCCCTGACAACAGCCCCCGGGACGCCGAGCTTGCCCGCCTGTATTGCCAGGCGCAGGCCCCGGAACCTCCTCCCGCCCTGGACGCAGCCATCCTTGCCGCGTCGCGCGAGGCGCTGCAGCCCCAGCGGCAACCATGGTGGCGTCGCCTCCAGGTACCGGTGACCCTGGCGGCCACGGTCATGCTTGCGGTCATGCTCACTCTGAGCATCGAGCGCCACCCGCCCGAAGAAGCCGGCGTCCCTGCCAAGATCGCCCCCCCGGGCAAAGAGGCGCCCGCCCCCGCGACCGCTCCCGCAGCCAAGGGCCAGGCCACCGCGCCGCAGCCCGGGCAATCGGGAGTCCCTACATCGGCAGCCAAGACTCTGCCACGGCAGCCCGCCCGGCCGGAACCACGGCCGAGCACCGCGGACCATGCCGATGTCCCCCCAGCCGCCCCCTCTCCAGCCGCCCCCTCTCCGGCTGCTTCCGCCCCGGCCGCCGCCGTTTCGGGCAGCCCTGCGCCAGCCCCTGCCGCTCCCGACCACAATCAGGCGCTCCCGGCCCCTGCCGCCGTCCGTGCGACGGAAAGCTCCATCGGCGAACTGCGCGAGGAACGCAAGGCCCTCGCCGCTCCCATCCCTGCCACCGGCGCCGCCCCTGCTCCGGCGACAGCCGACCGGGCCCTAGGCAAACGCGAAAAGGCGGCCCCCAACCCAGCCGACTGGATCGAGGAAATCCGCGCCCTGCGCCGCCAGGGAGCCACCCAGGAAGCTGAACGCCGCCTGGGGGAATTCCGCGCCGCCTTCCCGGATTACCCGCTGCCCGAAGACTTGCGCTGAGCTTTAACCCCGGGAAGGGCGAGCCGGCGTTTACCCGATCACCTCAACCTGATCGGAGAACACCGTGAAATCTCTCCTCACCGCCCTGGTACTCGCCACCAGCCTGGTCGCCCCTTCCCACGCCGCTTCCCTGGTGGACGTCCAGGTTATCGACCGCAGCACCGGCCAGACCCTGGAGACCTGGCGCCATCAAGGGCGCCTCTACGTGGCCGGCACACCGGGCAACCGCTACGCCGTCAATCTGGTCAACAGATCGGGCGCCCGCGTGCTGACAGTGCTTTCGGTGGATGGCATCAATGCCGTCAGCGGCGAGACCGCTGCCGCCCGCCAGACCGGCTACGTCCTCGGCCCCGGCCAGGACGCCGACATCGCCGGCTGGCGCAAGAGCCAGGACGAAGTCGCCGCCTTCTACTTCACCTCCGTGGCCGATAGCTACGCCGGTCGCACCGACCGCCCCCGCAACGTGGGCGTCATCGGCGTCGCCGTCTTCCGCGAACTGGAGCCGCCCCGGCCGGTCCTCCTGCCCGCCGCCCTGGCTGCCCGCGAGAAGGCCGAGGCTGCGGATTCCGCCAGCGCCGTCGGCGCCGCCCGTAGCGAGGCCAAGGCAGCCCAGGCACCGGCCGCCGAGAGCCGACTCGGCACCGGCCACGGCGAACGCATCGCTGCCCGCAGCGAATACACCGAATTCCGCCGGGCCAGCGAGCAGCCGAGCGAAGTGATCGCCATCTACTACGACAGCCGGGCCAACCTGGTCGCCCGCGGTATCATTCCGGGGGCGCCCATGCACGGGCGCCCCAACCCCTTCCCGGGCGGCTTCGTGCCGGACCCCAAGGGCTGACGCCCGCCCCGGCCGGGGCCGGAAGCGCTCCCGAACCACGTATAATCTTGGGTTTTTCCACAGACTTTTTCGCCCCCGGCCATGCAGGACAAATACCAACCGGCAGCCATCGAGCGCGCCGCCCAGGAGCACTGGGTCAAGACCGCCGCCGCCCGCGCAGTCGAAGACACCACCCGCCCCAAGTACTACTGTCTCTCCATGTTCCCCTACCCGTCGGGGAAACTGCACATGGGCCATGTGCGCAACTACACCATCGGCGACGTCCTCTCCCGCTTCCACACCATGCTGGGCTACAACGTCCTGCAGCCCATGGGCTGGGACGCCTTCGGCATGCCCGCCGAGAACGCCGCCCTGCAGAACAACGTCCCGCCGGCCGGGTGGACCTATTCCAATATCGA
>SSTB01000007.1 GCA_009469665.1 Azonexaceae bacterium
CACTACGGCCCATGACCTCGGCCAGCAGGCGCCCGGGATCGGCGCCCCGGGCGAGGAGATGCCCGGCGCTGCGGTGATTGGTGAGGATCAGATCGTCCGCCGCCAGGGCATTGACCACGCCGACGGCGGCGGCCTCCTGGCCGACCGAGGTACAGGTGCCGGGCACCTGGCCGGCCGCGCTGCCAGCGACGATGGCCTCTTCGTAGGCCCGGATGAGGAGCATCTGCTCCAACAGTCGCGGATCGTCAAGATTGGGCTTCATGCTTGCTCCCGTGTTTGTCATGGAAGCAAGTCTAGGCCGCCCGGGAAGCCTTGCAAGACGGGCAACCGCCCCTTACGAATCTTTTAAGAAGCGCTGAATGAACATTTAAGAAGAAGGCCTCTTTCAGCCCTCCGTAAGGTGCAGCGGCCTCCCCACCACGAGGTTGAAACGGCCCCGACCGGCCTTGTCGATGCGGATGCCGGCATCCCGCTCTTCCAGGCGCCGCTGCAGGAGGACAAGGCGGGCTTCCAGATTGTCGCTGACGCCCGGTAGGCGAATGCGGGGATCGACCCGCAGACCCTTGTTGGTGAAGCTCGTCCGCTTACGTTCGACGAAATCGGTGAGGAGCGCCCAGAGAATAGCCCCGGCGACCCCCTTGATCAGGTAGTCGTCGTCGATGAAAACGCTGTCGTTGGCTGCAAAGTGGCGTACCGACAGTGGTAGCCCGGCCGGTGCAGGGACCGGGGTCTCGCCGACGGGCGTATCGTCTACCAGTTCTTCGTCCCGCTGATGATGGAGCATCGCCAATCCGAGCTGGGCGGCGAAAGCCACCAGGGCATCCTCGTCGTCGTAGCCGAAATGCAGGCTGGCGACGCTTTCCACGTACAACACGCCGATCAGGCGGTCGATGGCGGTTATCGGTACGGCCAATTGGCTGCACGCCTCCGGCAGTCCAGGCAGGGGAATGGCCGTCTCCAGGGCATCCTCCTGGCCCTCGGCGGCGATGCCGTCACGCACGGTGCGCCCGTAGGCGTACTCGCTGGTCATGAAGCCGATGCGGATGGGCGTCCTCTCCCGGGCACAGATACCAATGACCCCGGCCCCAACCGGAATCTCCGAACCTATTCCGGACTCGGGATAGCCACGGCTGGCCAGCGTGTAGAGACGGCCCCGGCCTTCGTCGTGCATGAGAAGCATGACCTGATCGATGCCGAATTCGTCGGCCAAGGCACCAAGCGCCGTCTCCAGAAGGCTGGCCAGGTTGGCGCAGCCGGCCAGGCGCTGGTTGGCACGCCGCAGGGCAGTGAGGAAATTGACCGCGGGCGGCGGCGGCGCCAGCGTCGAACCGGGGACTTGCTCGATGGCCAGCACCCGGTAGATATCCGACCCCAGCAGGCGGAAAACCCCCGCCATACCAAAGTGGGAGGCGATGCCGGCAAGCTTGGCCCTCATTTGCTCGAAAACGGGCCCGGCGGTCTCCGTGCGCAGGTACTGCAGGGTCAACCGGTACTGGGCGCCGGTCAGGTGGCTGCTGATTAACAGACGTACCGGAGATCCCGCCAGGACGTTCTGCCGCGTCGTGTTGAAAAACTGATAGGTCAGCGCCACGTGCTGGTTGTCTATGAACTGAACCTGGGAGAGGTAGGCGAGATTGGGCATGCCCTCCCGGTCACAGGTGGCGATGAGGCCGGGAATGACCCCCTCCAGGCACTCGCGGATGGTCTCCAGGCGTGGCGTCATTTCAGGGGCTCGCCAGCATGGGGGCCAGGCGTCTGGGTGAATACGGCGCAGGGCGTGAACACCACCGCCGCCAGGTCATCGGGATCACAAGCGTAGAGGGTACGGACGATGGACTCTTGCACACCGAGGGGCACCACCTCCAGGATGAATTCCTCGGTGTGGCGGCCGATGCGCTGAAGATCGCCGGGCTCCACTGCGGTGATCTGGGCATCCCGGCCTTTGAGCTGTACGGTGCGGTGGGTCGACGGCTGGCTGAAATTGCTGGCTACCCGCCCGCCGCTGGCGATATTGGCCAAGAGTTCGCGGCACGGCGTTCGATTGAGAAAGATGACCACCCGTCCGTCACCCAGCACCTTGCACCCCAAGGCCCGGATCATGGAGCCCAACCCATTCGCATCGCACGACGCCAGATTGACGCTCACCCCACCCTGGATGAAGGCCGCGTGTTCCTTGTCCAGCACATTTCCCCCACAGGATGAAGACGCCCGCGCCATATTTGGCGCATTATGCCTAACAGGCAGCGATCAGGGCCATTGACCGGGCACGGGCGGCCCCCGCTGCTGTCAGGCATCACTGGAACAGCGGGAGAATTCTGAGCTGGGTAACTGCCCCCCTTATAGCGAGTGGTCACTATGTCCCCCACCCTCATCCCTTTGCACCCCGGGGCACCACCCAAACCATGCCTCGGCGCCCCCTGCAACGGCTGTGGCGTCTGTTGCACCGCCGAAACCTGCCCCCTGGGCCGTCTCGTATTCTTGAAAGTGCGCGGCCCCTGCCCGGCCCTGGAGTGGGATCCCCAATTGTCACGTTACCACTGCGGGTTAGCCGACAATCCTGAGCGCTACCTCGCCTGGCTACCTCGTCCTTTACGCGGTCTTGCCCGCCCTATCGCGCTGCGCTGGATCGCATCCGGAATCGGCTGTGACTCCGATTCGCAGGCAGTCTGAAATTCCGGGAACGAACCCACCCTTCCAGTTGCCTCTCGGAAGGCGAGCACCGCCGCACTCCCGGGGTATCGGGGAAGACCCTGATCCGCAGCCGCCCGAAGTCCCCACGGCGGGGTGCGGCGATCCCGGATAATGTCACTCAACGACATTGGAATCCAAACCATGCGCTTGCAGACCCGTTTCAGCCTTGCCCTCCTCGCACTCTCCGTCGCCGGCTTCGGCCTGAGTGTCGGAGTCACCTACCGCGTTCTCCTGGCCAACGCCAAGGACGAAGTCCTCCGCAACGGTGCTCTGATGATGGAAACCGCCCTCGCCGTACGCAGTTATACGGTCGACGAGATCAAACCCCACCTCGATCCTCTGCTCGCTCGGGAATTCCTGCCCCAGACCGTCCCCGCCTATTCCGCCGTGGAAACTTTCACCCGGCTGCAGAAGAAGTACCCGGAATACAGTTATCGCGAGGCGGCCCTCAACCCCACCAATCCCCGCGATCTCGGCAATTCCTGGGAAACCGCCATCATCCGTGGCTTCCGCGAGCGCGACGCCAAGGAGGTGGTCGGCGAGCGCCGTACCGTCACCGGGACCAGTCTTTACATCGCGCGGCCCATCCGCATCACGAACGCCGCCTGCCTGGGCTGCCACAGCACCCCGGAGGCGGCACCGGCTTCCCTGATTGCCCGCTACGGCGACAAGAATGGGTTCGGCTGGCAGCACAACGAGATCATCGGAGCCCAGATCGTCACCGTACCGATGAATCTGGCCGAGAAAAGCGCCGTGCAGGCGTTCTGGGCCTTTGCCTCGGTGCTGGCCGGCATCTTCGCGGCCATATTCCTCGTGGTGAATCTGATGCTCTCACGGCTGGTGATCACCCCATTGCGCCGCATTGCCCTGGGCAGCGAAGAGATCAGCAAGGGCAATCTCGACCTGGCCGAGTTCCCCGAACGGGGTGCCGAAGAAATCCGCAATCTGGAAGCCAGTTTCAACCGTCTACGGCGCAGTGTCGAAAAAGCGATGCGATCCGCGCAAATCCAGAAATAGTGCACGACTCCCATGAGCGATAGCCTCAACACGCCGCGGCCCGCCACGGTCTTCGCTCTATCTCTTGACCGGCTGCGTGGCACCGAAAGCTGGGGAAGCCTGGAAAAAGCCTTCTCTGGACGGCTGGGGGCCACCGTCGCTGGAATCTGTTCCATTGCCAAACTACCTGACGAGGAGAATCCAAGCTACCTGGCCGTCGTCATTGACGGAACTGCCCAGGCGCTTGCCCCCTTGCGCCGCCTCCTGGCATTACAACAGGACTTCGCCCAGTCGCACCCGGACTGCCGCGTACGCCTTCTCGCCCACCACGGACTCGTTTTTGCCAGTTCCGGCGGTTTCCTGGGTTCGGCGGTACGCGCCGCTCGGCGGCGGCTTGGGCAGATTCCGGCAGAATGCACAGCGGCCGCCAGCGAGGAGTTCGTCGCTTATGCAATGGCCTGGAAAGGGGCTCCGGTGGTCTTTCCTCCTCTCGAAGCGGTACGGGGGCTGTACGCCGTAGCCTTCACGACACCCCAGGGAACTGGAGAGGGCAGCGCCGCGTCCCTGGAAAACCTTGCGCCGCGCTTCAAGTCCCTTCTGGCCGTCCATCTGGGGCCCTTTGCCGAAGTCCTCACCGATGCTGCGCTGCGCACGGCGCGCAGTCCCCATCAACTCATCGAGGAACTGGCGGCAGAAATCGACCGGGAAGCAGACCGCCAGATATTCAGAACCCAGGCCCAGGCGCTCCTGGATCAGGCTTAGGACGCGGCTCCAGAGGGTGGGGCAAAGCACGCCGCTTGACCATGGACCACGCCGTCGGCACCCAGCAGGTTCCACACGGTGGCCGCATTGATGTGAAAACGCCGCCCGTCGGCGGTGATGCGCACACCGGAGTAATCATCGATGTACCCCTTGCACCGTACACGCGCCAGAAGCCTGGCGCGTTCTTCCCGTGCCTGAAGTTCGGCCGAGAAACGCGACGGGAGCCGCGTAAATGAAGCGAAGTCCAGTGAAAAGACCTCCAGTGCCAGTCGATTGCCGTAGAAGAAAACCGGGTCGGACTCGGTACCGTGTGCGACGATGACTAGCGGAGCCTCCCACAACGCCCGCGCCACGCCGAACCCTGGAGGAACCAGCAGTCTCCCGGTCAGGCGGCGGTAGCTGTCGGCCATGAGGGGCAGGCGGGGATCTTCCGGGGGAACCATGGGGCGCCATGATACCGGTGCCCGCCCTGCTTGACGCTTGCGCCGCGCGCCCCATAAACTGCAGCGCATGGATTCCCTCGTCTCTTTCTTCGCCTTCCTGCTGACCACTTCCCTGATCTGCCGCGTAGCCCTGCGCCGCTGGCAGATGGGTGGGCGCGTGGCCCGGGCGAAAATTCGATGACCAGCTAGAGTCGTCTCGTTCCCAAAAGGCCGCGCACCGCAAGGTTCGCGGCCTTTTTCTTTGTCTGTTCCCCAAGCTGTTCCGGAGATCGCCATGCCTCTGACCCGTTCCACCCCGGCCGACATTCGCCACGCCTGCCTCATTGCTTTCGCGCCCGGCTCAGTCCCTCTAGCCGGTCCGGCCCAACCCCATCCACCTTCGCCATGACGAAAGGGAGCACCGTGTCTGTCCCCCTTGCCTATCTCACCATCGTTGCCGTCTGGTCCACCACACCCCTAGCCATCCAGTGGAGCGCAGTCGGCACCACCTTCGCTTTCGCCGTCATGGCCCGCATGGTCATCGGCCTCGTTGTCGCGCTTGTCCTCGTCGTCCTCTGGCGCACCGGCCTGCCGCTCCACCGCCGCGCCCGGCGTAGTTATCTCTGCGGCGGACTGGGCACTTTCGGAGCCATGCTGGCTACTTACTGGGGCGCGCGCCACATCGATTCCGGGCTGGTTTCGGTAATGTTCGGCCTGACACCACTGGTGACCAGCCTTTTCGCCGCCCTCTGGCTGGGCGAGGACGCTCTGCGCCCCTCGCGCCTGGCCGGCCTTGTCCTCGCCCTCTGCGGGCTGGCGGTCATCTTCGTCACCAGCCATGAAGTCGCGGGCCCCCGGGCCGTCTACGGCATCGCCGCCCTCCTTGTGGCGGTGATCATCTACTCGGCCAGTCTGGTTGGTCTGAAACGCATCGGCGACCACAGCCCTCCCCTTGCGACCACCGCCGGTACCCTCGCGGTGGCCGTGCCCCTCTTCATCGCGACCTGGTGGCTGACAGACCGAGGCTTGCCTGCGGCGGTACCGCCCCGCGCCGGAGCTGCCATCGTCTACCTGGGCTGTTTCGGCTCGGTCCTCGGTTTCGCTCTGTATTACTACGTGATCAAGCACCTGGAAGCGGGCAAGGTCGCCCTCATCACCTTGATCACGCCTGTTCTCGCCCTTCTCCTCGGCAATCTGGCCAATGGCGAAGCCGTGGAGCCGCGGGTCTGGGTGGGTGCGGGACTTATCAGCGCCGGTCTCGTCCTGCACCGAGGCCGCGCATGCTTGCCCCGGAGTGCCGGCACTGTCGAAATCTAACCCGTGTCACGTCCGGCCCCCTTGGGGTGCCGGTCGATTGCCCCTATCCTTGCCGCTATGCGCAATCCGGTCGCCATCATCGTCATCGCCCAGCTTTGCGGAACCTCGCTCTGGTTTTCCGCCAATAGCGCGGCAGACGATCTGGTGCGGGCCTGGGGAATAGCGCCGGCGGCCATCGGCACCCTGACCAACGCCGTCCAACTCGGCTTCATCCTGGGCACGCTGAGTTTTGCCGTCACCGGCCTGGCCGATCGCTATGCGGCGAGCCGCATCTTCGCTGTCTGCGCTACCCTGGGGGCTGCCTGCAACGGGACCTTTGCCCTCTACGCCGAAGGTCTGGCCAGCGGCGTGCCACTCCGTTTTGCCGTCGGCGTTTGCCTGGCCGGGGTATACCCCCTGGGCATGAAGCTGATCGTGAGCTGGGTTCCGGAGCGGGCGGGCGCTGCCCTAGCCCAGCTGGTGGGCATGCTGACCTTGGGCACTGCCTTGCCCCATGGAGTACGCTTCTTCGGCGCCGGTTGGTCATGGTCATCCACCATTCTGGTTTCCAGCGGTTTAGCCCTGACGGCAGCCATGCTGATCTTCCGCCTGGGCGACGGTCCACACCTCAAGCGCCGCGACGATGCGCCGCCCCTCCACCTGGGTCGGGTGTTCTACGCCTTCTCGGTACGGGAATTCCGGGCCTCGGCCTTCGGCTATTTTGGCCATCAGTGGGAGCTCTACGCCTTCTGGACTCTGGTACCGGTCCTGGTCGCCCTGGCCGACCTGGCGCCCGCAGGCAGTCGCGCAATCTCCGTCTGGTCCTTCGCGGTGATAGGCATCGGCGCCCTGGGCTGCGTTTCCGGCGGCATATGGAGCCAACGCATCGGCAGCGCCCGGGTGGCCGCCGCGGCATTGGCCCTTTCGGCCGTTTGCTGCGCGCTCTTTCCCCTCAGCAGCCCCTGGCCGATCTGGGCCAAGATTGGCCTGTTCCTCGTCTGGGGCGCCACTGTGGTAGCCGACTCGCCCCACTTTTCCGCCCTTTCCGCCCGAGCCTGCCCGGCGGAAATTGTGGGCAGCGCCCTCGCCTTCCAGAATTCCCTGGGATTTGCCATTACGATGATTTCCATCCAATTAGGCACCCGCTGGGCGGACGCCTGGGGCATGAATATCGCCTGGCTGCTACTGCCCGGACCCCTCCTGGGACTGCTAGGGCTCTCTCCCTTGTGGCGCCAAGGTTTGGTCAAATCCCCCTGATGGGCGAAAATGATACATTCCCCTTAGCCCGCCTCCCATGGACAACCTGATCAAGGATACCGCGACGCTGGAGCTCGCCGCCTGGCTCGACCCCGGCGCCGACTTGCCGGGCTGGGACATCCTGAAGGGCAGCCCGTTCGGCGCCACGTTGGCTTCCCCGGAAGGGGGGGAGCCGACCCCCGGCAGCCAACTGGTCACCGTGCAGAACTACTTCGCCGAATACCATCTGGAATATTTCCGCCAGCGGCGCTACAACCATTTCCCCAGCCGCCTTCACGCCCTGCTCCTCTTCGCCACCCGTACCGACGCCATGACCTTCCGCAGCAAGCACCCGGACCGGGTGTTCGGCAAGGATCTGGTCGGCGCCCGCACCAGGGGGCCCTACATCTGCTCCTTCCACGACGCCAGTTGGCTGGACTACCTGCGCCTGCCCCACAGCCTTTCCCTGGCCGCCCTCGACGAAGTGGCCGAACATTACTGGTCCGGCCGCACGGTGGAGGAAATCGGCCTCACCTTCATGGACGATCCCTGGAAGGAGCCCCCGGTCATCGAGGCCCTGTTCCAGGGGGCCCTCGAACCCATCTGGGGCTATCCCCGTACCGGTTTCCTGCCCGGATTCGCTTGAAATGCCGATCATCCTGCGCCGCTTCGCCATCGTTGCCTTTGTCATCGCGGGGCTCGCCGCCCTTGTCTGGTGGGGCACCCGGCCCAAGCCCATCCCCGTGGTGCTGAAGGAGGTGGCGGCGGGCACCGTGGAATCCACCCTCGCCAACACCCGGGCCGGCACCGTCGATGCCTGCCAGCGCACCAAGCTCTCGACCATTCAGGGCGGGCGCATCGAATTCCTGGGGGTCAAGGAAGGCGATAGGGTGAAGAAGGGCCAGCTCCTCATGAAACTGTGGAACGACGACCAGCAGGCCCAGGCCGCCCTGGCCCAGAGCCAGATCGCCCTATCGGAAAAGCGGGTGACGGAAGCCTGCGTCGTCGCCGCCAACGCCGAGCGTGAGGCCGAACGCCAGGGCCGCCTGCGGGCCCAAGGCTTCGTCTCGGTGGGCAAGGAAGAAGCCGCCCGCACCGAAGCCGAGGCCAGGCGGGCCTCCTGCAACACCGCCAAGGCCGACGTCGCCTCAGCCCAGGCCAAATTCCAGGCCACCCGCGTCGAGCAGGGCCGCACCGCCCTCTATGCCCCCTTCGACGGCATCGTGGCCAAGATCGTCGGCGAGCTGGGCGAGTATTCCACCCCCTCCCCCCCGGGGGTGCCGACGCCGCCGGCCATCGACCTCATCGACGACACCTGCCTCTACGTCACCGCCCCCATGGACGAGGTGGACGCCCCCAAGATCAAGCCTGGCCAGCCGGTACGCATCAGCCTGGACGCACTGCCCAAGGAGGTGATTCCAGGCGCCGTGCGACGGGTGGCACCCTACGTCTCCGCGGTGGAAAAGCAGGCGCGGACAGTGGATATCGAGGTCGACTTCGCCCAGCCGGAGACCGCCGGCAAGCTGCTCGTGGGCTACAGCGCCGACGTGGAAATCCTGCTCGCCGTACGCGACAAGGTCCTGCGCGTTCCCACCGCCGCCCTCCTCGAAGGCAACCGGGTGCTGCTCTATAACCCCGAGACGGAAAAACTCGAGGAACGCGCCGTCAAAACCGGCCTCGCCAACTGGGAATACACCGAGATCGCCGAAGGCCTCCAGGCCGGCGACCGCATCGTCACCTCCCTGGAAAAGGAAGGCGTCAAGGCCGGCGCCCGCGTCGTGCCGGACGACAAGGCCAAGGCGGCCAAGTAGTACTGCGTTCCGTCAATGAGCTTACAAATGAAATCGATGCATTCTCGTGTCAGGCAAGGCGCAAACAGCAGTCATAGTCGAAGCCATGACGAGGATTTGCAACTCCGCATGGCGCGAGAAGGCGCGATTTCATGTACGCGGTTTGGCGGACCGCAGTAATAGTAGTCAGTCACACAGGTTCCGCTATGTTCGGCACGCCCCGCATCCCCGCTCGCTTTGTCGCTCATCCTCGCCATAGCTTCGGCTATGGCTGCGCTTCGCTTCGCGCGCCCGGGGCGCGGAGGCGCGCATCGGCATCCACGCAAACCTGTGTGACTGACTACTAGACCATGCCCCTCATCGAGCTCACCGGCATCGAGCGCGTCTTCCAACTGGGGGACAGCGAGGTCCACGCCCTGGTCCAGCTCGACCTGACGATCGACGCGGGGGAGTACGTGGCGGTGATGGGCCCCTCAGGCTCCGGCAAATCGACGCTCCTCAACCTGCTGGGCCTCCTCGACCGCCCCAACGCCGGCATCTACCGCCTGGAGGGGCGGGACGTCACCACCCTGTCACCGGAAGAGCAGGCCCGGGTGCGCAGCCGGCGCATCGGCTTCGTCTTCCAGAGTTTTCATCTGGTGCCACGGCTCAGCGCCGCCGAGAACATCGCCCTGCCCATGACCCTGGCCGGCATCCCGCCCAAGGAGCGGGCCGGCCGCGTCGCCCGCGCCCTGGCCGACTTCGGTCTGGAGAACCGTGCCGACCACCGCCCCGACCAGCTTTCCGGCGGCCAGCGCCAACGGGTGGCCATCGCCCGCGCCACCGTCATGGAACCCGCCCTGCTGCTGGCCGACGAGCCCACCGGCAACCTGGACCGCCACACCGGCGACGAAGTGGTGCATCTGCTGGAAGAACTCAACGGCCGCGGCGTCACCCTGGTAGTGGTGACCCACGACCCCACCCTGGGCGCTCGTGCCAAGCGGCAACTGGTAATGGAGGATGGGCGCTTGAAGCACGACAGCGCGGGGAATGTGCTGTGACTGAACGACCGAGCGACCTTCCCTTCGCCCTGAGCCCTTCGACTTTGCTCAGGACAGGCCCGTCGAAGGGCGGAATGCACCCGGCTTCGACAAGCTCAGCCCGAACGGCTGGTGCGCTACAGGTTTAGCAGGAGCCAACCATGCGCACCGCCGACATCCTGCGCTTCGCCCGCGACGCCGCCGTCGGCACCCCCCTGCGCACCAGCCTTTCGGTGCTGGCCATGTCCATAGGCGTCGCCGCCGTGGTGGTCCTCACCGCCTTGGGGGACGGAGCGCGCCGCTACGTGGTCGGCCAGTTCTCCTCCCTGGGCACCAACCTGGTCATCGTCCTGCCCGGCAGGACCGGCACCGGCGGCTTCAACCCGGCCACCGCCATCACCAGTACACCGCGGGATCTCACCGTCGACGACGCGGCCGCCCTGCTGCGGGCGCCGGCGGTCAAGCGCCTGGCGCCACTGGCGGTGGGCACGTCGGAAATCAGCGCCGGAGGCAAGCTGCGCGAGGGCATGGTGGCGGGCTCCACCGCCGAATTTCTGGCGGTGCGCAATTTTGAAATGGCCCAGGGACAGTTTCTTCCCGAGGAGGATTGGAATCGCGGTTCGGCGGTAGCCGTCATCGGCGCCAAGATTCGCGAGGAAATCTTCGGCGCCAACCCCGCCGTCGGCCAACTGGTGCGCATCGGCGACCGCCGGGTGCGCATCGTCGGGGTGCTCAGATCCACCGGGACGGGCCTGGGCATGAATACCGACGAACTGATCATCGTCCCCGTGGCCCTGGCCCAGGCCATGTTCAATTCCAACACCCTGTTCCGCATCCTGGTGGAGGCCAGGAGCCGGGAGGCCATACCCGACGCCCGGGACCAGGTGCTGGCCATCCTAAAGGCCCGCCACCAGGGCGAGGAGGACGTCACCGTCATCACCCAGGACGCCGTGCTGGCCACCTTCGACAAGTTGCTCGGCGCCCTTACCCTCGGGGTGGCCGGCATCGCCGCCATCAGCCTCGCCGTGGCCGGCATCCTGGTGATGAACGTCATGCTGGTGGCCGTCACTCAACGTACGGGCGAAATCGGGCTGCTCAAGGCCCTGGGCGCCCCGGGCCGCACCATCCGCGCCCTGTTTCTCACCGAGGCGGCCATGCTCTCGGCAGTAGGGGCCGGCGTCGGCTATGGCCTGGGCCAGGCCAGCGCCTTGGGCGTTCGTCTGGCTTTTCCGGTCTTTCCGGCCTACCCGCCGGATTGGGCGGTCATCGCCGGACTAGGCACCGCCCTGGCCACCGGCCTCGTCTTCGGCGTCATGCCGGCCCGCCGGGCGGCACGGCTGGATCCGGTGCAGGCATTGATGAAGCACTGATGCTGTTCACCGACGCCCTCCGCCTTGCCCTGCGCGCCATCACGGCCCAACGCCTCAGGAGCTTCCTCACCCTGCTGGGCATCGCCGTCGGCATCGCGGCGGTGATCCTGCTCACCTCCATCGGCGAAGGCATCCACCGCTTCGTCCTGGGCGAATTCACCCAGTTCGGCACCAACAACATCACCATCGTGCCGGGCAAGACCAAGACCGGCGGCACGCCCTCGGGGCTGCCCTCCAGCGCCCGCCCCCTGACCCTGGACGATGCCCGGGCCCTGGAGCGGCTGCCCCACATCGTCGCCGTCACCCCCAATGCTCGGGGCAATGCCGAGGTCGAGGGCAACGGGCGTACCCGGCGCACGCTGATCTATGGGGTGAATTCGCAGATGCCGGCCGTGTTCCAGGGCAGGTTGAGGAGCGGTCAATTCCTGCCCCCCGAGGACAGCGATGCCGGTGCCCGGGCCTTCGTGGTTCTCGGCGCCAAGCTCAAGGACGAACTGTTCGGCAGCGAGAACCCCCTCGGCCAGCGCCTGCGCATCGGCGGTCTGCACTTCCGCATCATCGGCATCATGGAAGCCAAGGGCCAGTTCCTCGGCATCGACCTGGACGACACTGCCTTCATTCCCGCCGGCCGCGCCCAGGAGCTGTTCAACCGGGAGGGCGTTGACGAGATCAACGTCTCCGCCGCCGAAGGCGTGCCCTCGGCCATCATCGCCAGCGCCATCAAGGAGCGCCTGATCGCCCGCCACGGACGGGAGGATTTCACCATCGTCACCCAGGAGGAGATGCTGAAGACGCTTTCCAACATCCTCGACGTGCTGACCCTCGCGGTCGGGGCCCTGGGCGGGATTTCGCTGCTGGTGGGAGGCGTCGGCATCGTCACCATCATGACCATCGCGGTCAGCGAACGCACCGGCGAAATCGGCCTGCTGGTGGCCCTGGGGGCGCCACGGCGCACCATCCTCGGCCTCTTTCTCGGCGAAGCGGTGGCGCTTTCCGCCCTGGGAGGATTTTTCGGCCTCATCCTGGGCGTCGGGCTGGCTCAGGCGATCCATCTGGCCATGCCGGCGCTTCCAGTCCATACTCCCCTGGCTTTCGTCATGGTGGCCGAAGTTGCCGCGGCGGCCATCGGCCTGATCGCCGGGGTACTCCCCGCCCGCCGCGCCGCCCTGCTCGACCCGGTAGAGGCCCTGCGCACCCAGTAATCCCCCTTCACCCACCCCACCACCCGCCAGGAGTTGCCATGATCTACACCGTCGCCGACCTCGCCCCGGGAATGACCGACAGTCTTGCCAAAACCATCACCGAGGCGGACATCGTCCTCTACGCGGGCATTTCCACCGACGTCAATCCCGCCCACCTCGACGAGGAGTTTGGCAAGAGCACCCAATTCGGCGGCCGCATCGCCCACGGCATGCTGACCGCCAGCCTCATCTCCGCCGTCCTGGGCACCCGCCTGCCAGGCCCCGGCTGCATCTACGTGGCCCAAAGCCTGCGCTTCAAGTCACCGGTCCGACCGGGAGATACGGTCAAAGCCACGGCGACGGTGCGCGAGGTGTACCCCGAACGCAACCGGGTGGTACTGGATACCGTATGCACCGTGGGCGACCGGGTGGTCATCGAAGGCGAGGCGACCATGATGCCCGCCAAGGCGCCCCGTCCGTGAGCACCGCCGTCACCCGCCACGAAGTCGCTGCCTGGATCTTCGCGGCGACGGCGCTCCTGGGTGCGCTGCTTCTGCACCTGCTTCCGGCCCTGCTTGCGGGGCTCCTGGTCTTCGAACTCGTGCATCGCCTGGCAGCACGCCTGCCCAAGGGGCTGGGGGAGCGCCGCAAGACCCTGGCCTTGCTGCTTTTCGCCGTAGTCGTCGTGCTCGCCGTAGGCGCTGCCCTGATCGGCGCCCTAGCCTTTTTCCGCTCGGACCAGGGCAGCCTGACCGTACTGCTGGCCAAGATGGCGGAAATCATCGAAGGCGCGCGGGATCGCCTGCCCGGCTGGCTGGCGGACCGACTGCCGGGCAGCACCGACGAAATCCGCGAGGCCATCGGCCACTGGCTGCGCGATCACGCGGCCGAACTGCAAACTCTGGGCAAGGAGGCCGGACACGCCTTCGCCCACATCCTCATCGGCATGGTCATCGGGGCCATGGCCGCCCTGCGGGAGGCCTGTGCCGCCGCTGATCCCGCCCCCCTCGCCTCGGCCCTGGGCGAACGCATCCGGCGTTTCGCCAGCGCATTTCGCCAGATCGTCTTTGCCCAGGTCAAGATTTCGGCGGTCAATACCCTGTTAACCGGGATTTATCTCGCCCTGATCCTGCCGCTCCTGGGGATTCATCTCCCCCTGACCAAGACGCTCATCGCCGTCACCTTCGTCGCCGGCTTGATACCTGTGCTCGGAAATCTGGTCTCTAACGTGGTGATCGTGGTGGTCAGCCTCTCGGTTTCCCTCGAAGCCGCGGGAGCCTCCCTCGCCTTTCTGGTGGTGATCCACAAGCTGGAGTACTTCCTCAACGCCCGCATCGTCGGCGCCGGCGTGGGGGCCACCGCCTGGGAACTGCTGGTGGCCATGCTGGTGATGGAATCGATCTTCGGCATCCCCGGCGTGGTCGCGGCGCCGATCTATTACGCCTACCTGAAAGCCGAATTCTCCGACCGGGGGCTGGTTTAGAACCGCTCGCCTTCGTGCAGGAAGCGCCATTTCCCCGGGGGCAGGTCGCCCAGCATGACCCGGCCGATGCGCACCCGCTTAAGGCCGATCACCTTGAGGCCCACCCCTTCGCACATGCGGCGAATCTGGCGCTTTTTTCCCTCTTGCAGGATGAAGTGCAACTGGTCCTCGTTCAACTGCTTGACCCGGGCAGGTCTGAGGGCCTTGCCGTCCAGTTCCAGTCCGTGCCTGAGGAGACTGAGGCCATTGGCCGCCATCTGGCCGGAAACCCGCACCAGGTATTCCTTTTCCACCTTGCCGTCTTCGCCGATCAGCAACTTGGCCACCCGCCCGTCCTGGGTGAAGACCAGGAGGCCACTGGAATCGGAATCGAGACGCCCGGCCGGGGCCAGGCCGCGCAGCATCCAGGGTTTGAACTCGGGGTCGCCCAGGGTCCGCACCTGGCTGTCGGCGTCGATCAGACTCACGGCTGGCGTGCAGCCAGGTTCCGGCTGGCCGGAGACGTAACCGACCGGCTTGTTGAGCAGGATGGTGACCTGTTTGGCCTGGTCCTTCTGCGCCTCGCGGGAGATGCTGATCTCTGCCTGGGGGTCGATGCGGGTGCCCAGTTCGGCTGTGCGTTGCCCATCGACGAAGACCCAGCCCCGCTCGATCCAGGCGTCGGCCTCGCGGCGCGAACACAGGCCCCTCTCGGCCATGATCTTGGACAGACGCACGCCCTCCCGGGGCCGCTCCCCAGGAACGGCGGGGGGAGTGCCTTGCACTTCAGGAGCTGGGGACGACGGCGCCCGTGCCGCGACGGGCGAGGCTCCCATGTTGCTCTTCACAGGGCCGCCGGGCGCCTCATTCCAGGGGGACGAAATTGGGGACGCTTTTCTTCGGGTGGGGCGTGCGTCCGCACGGGCCGGCCCCTCCGGACCCGAGCGCCCTTCGCCGACGAGCCGCCCGCCCGCTCCGGATGGCGTTTGCCTAGCCGGCTCGGGGGCGCCCGCTGCGGAATCATCCCGGCGCCAGCGCGCCCAGGGATCCTCGGCTGGCTTCACCGCCCGCGGCGGCTTGCGATCCCCGCCCCCTGGCTCGCTCATCGTACGTCGAGCAATTCGACTTCGAAAACCAGGGTGGCGTTGGGGGGAATGACTCCACCGGCACCGGCCGCTCCGTAACCCAGATTGGGCGGAATGGTCAGGCGGCGGCTACCGCCCACCTTCATGCCCTGCACACCCTCGTCCCAGCCGCCGATCACCTGGCCGCGACCGAGGTGGAAGGCGAAGGGCTGGCGCCGGTCGCGACTGGAATCGAACTTGGATCCATCGGTGAGCCAGCCGGTGTAATGCACGAAAACGTACTGGCCGGCGCTCGCTTCGAGCCCGTTGCCCACGGTCAGGTCGTCGATGACCAGGCCGGAGGGAGTGGTGATTTCAGCCATGGGGATTCCTTCGAAAAGGCGGCAAGTCTAGCACAAGGCTTTGACTCGCCTGAGAAATTGTGTAGAATGCGCGGTTCTTTGCAACACGTTTCGGAGTCCAACATGTATGCGGTCGTAAAAACCGGGGGCAAGCAGTATCGCGTGTCCGCCGGCCAAAAACTCAAAGTAGAACAGATACCGGCAGAAGTTGGCGCAGAAGTCACCCTCGACCAAGTCCTCATGGTAGGCGAAGGCGAGAGCGTGAAGGTCGGCGCCCCCCTCGTCGCTGGGGCTTCCGTCAAGGCCACCGTGGTTTCCCACGGCCGCCACGACAAGGTCAAGATCTTCAAGATG
>SSTB01000080.1 GCA_009469665.1 Azonexaceae bacterium
TGCGTGCCGCCTTTACCCTGCTCTTCGCCCGTTTTCCCCACCCCGCCGGCCGCCCCCTGACCCGCAACGAGGCGCCTGCCCTATTCGCCCACCTCGACGCCCTGCGCAGCCGGGTTCAGGGCCCGCGCATCCATACCGTCCTGGTCACCGACGAGCTCAACGCGGCCATCGTCCAGCACCCGCGCTTCGGCCTCTTCGGCTGGGAAAAGAATATCCTCATCCTGGGACTCCCGCTTCTGCAGGCCCTGGAAGAACCCGAGGCCCTGGCAGTGGTGGCCCACGAGTACGGCCACCTGGCCGGCTGCCACGGCCGCCTGGGAGGCTTCATCTACCGCCTGCGCGCCGCCTGGGGCCGCTTGCAGGCGCTCTCCGAGCAGTGGAACGACTGGGGCTCCCGCCTCATCGCCCGACTCTTCCGCTGGTACGCCCCCTATTTCAACGCTTACACCTTCGTCCTCGCCCGGCAACACGAGTACGCCGCCGACCGCTTCTCCGCCGAGGTCGTAGGCAGCAGCGTGGCCAGCCAGGCCCTGGTCCGCATCAACATTGCCGGATTCGTGGAGCACGAGCGCTTCTGGCCGGAGATAGACCGCACTGCCGCCAGGCAGCCGGAGCCCATCGCCGACCGCAGCCGCCGCTGGGCGCAACTGGCGGCGGCCAGCCCCTTGGAATTGGGTAGCGAGGCCTGCCTGGAACGCGCCCTGAAGCGCGTCACCGACCACCACGACACCCACCCCTCTCTGCGGGATCGGCTTGCCGCCATAGCCGGAGACGACACGGCGCCCCTTCCGCCTCCCTCCCTGGACCACAGCGCCGCGACGGTTTGGCTTGCCGGATCGCTCTCCCGCGTCGAGGCCGAACTGGATCAGACCTGGCGCCAGACTGTTGCCGAGCGCTGGCAGGCCCGCCACAGCCACCTTGCAGAATGCCGCCAACGCCTGAGCGAACTGGACGGACAAGCCGAGTTCGCCCCCGGTGAGCGCTGGGAACGCATTCGTCTCATGCAGGAACTCGACCCCGCCAACGAACTGCGGCCCGAGGTCGAGGCCCTTCTGGCGGAGGAGCCCGAGCATCTCTCGGCCCGTTTCCTGCGTGGACGCCTGCGACTGGAAGCGGGCGAGCCCGGGGGCGCCGAGGACATCGAGGCCGTCATGGCCGCCGACCCCGGCGCCACCCTGAGCGGCTGCGAAATCCTCTGGCGCCACACCCAGGAGAGCGAGCCCGCCGCGGCCGAGACCTACCGCCGCCGCTGGCAGGAACGGGCCGACTACGAGCAGCGGGTCGAGCAGGAGCTCGCCACCCTGCCGCCCAAGGCCAGACTTGCCCCCGCCGAACTGCCGCCGGAAGTCCTGGCGGAAATCGCTGGCCTGATCGCCCGGGACGGCAAACACGTGCGCAAGGCCTATCTGCTGCGCCGCGTCCTTGCCAGCGACCCCAGTGTCCCGGATTACGTCCTGGCCTTCGAGACCCGGCGTTTCACCCTGGGAGACAAGGGCCCCGCCATGTGCAAGGCCCTGGCCACCGGTCCCTACCCGATCCGCCTGTTCATCGTTCATCTGGGCAGCCAGACCTACAGGGGTTTTCGCAAGACCATCAAGAAGCTGGGCGTCGCACCGCTTTTTCCCGCCCCGCGCTAGCGCGCGCCCACGCCATCGGCCGCCCGGTGGCGTCAGGGGATTCGAGGCGGTTTGCGCGGGATGCGCCACGCCCTGCCTTCCATGAAATTCCTTCTTACGGACGATGAAAAACCCTCGCCCCACGGGCGTTCCTGCCTCGGCACAATGGCCTCGTCATCCCACGAGGAGAGTGCCATGAAACCCGAAACCGCTTCCCGCCACATCGGCCTGGCCCTGTTGGCCGTCCTGGGTATCGTCCTTCTGGTAGCGGTGGCCCGGGCCACGGACCAGCGCCGCGTGGTGGGCTACGACCCGGAGCGTTCCCTGCTGGCGGCCTGCGGTGCCCAGGCACCCACGTTTTTCACTGACCGGGATCGCCTGGCGGTGTATCGGGAGAGCGCCCAGGGACGGGTCGCGGCTCAACCGGTACATCGCGGCGGCGAGATCACCAAGCTGGAGTGCAGACGGGCCGAAGGGTTGGTGGTCATCGCCACCCCCCGGGGCGAACACCGCCTACGCCTCGGTCCGGCCGCCCATCAGCTTGCCCTGGCGCCCTGATCGTCCTCCCGGGCCGTCCGCACCAACCA
>SSTB01000081.1 GCA_009469665.1 Azonexaceae bacterium
CCGTCTGCGTTGACGCTGGACATGCGCAGCCCGGACTCGATAACGGCAAGTTGACGCTGTGCCTTTTCACAGTTTTCCTTGCGGTTTGCTGCGGCCGCTTCATCTTGCGCGGATTTCTCGGATTTTTCCTTCCCTTCCTGCTGGCGCTTCTTGAAGTCCATGTCCTTTTCCGCCGTGCTCCTGGGCGCTGCTGCCGGAGCCGGTGCCGCGCTGACCGAAGGCGTTCCCCCCGAAGAACAGCGGATGTCACGTGCATTGCCGGGGGGGGGCTGGTCGGAGACGACTGTGCGGCCCGCGCTGTCTTTCCATTGGCATATTTCCGCTTGGACGGTGTTGGCGAGGGTGGCGGCAAGGCCGAGAATGACGCAGGAAAGGGCTTTCATGGGCGGTTTGGGCAGGGGGACGATGCTGTATAATATCCATTTGTGACCTTGGAACAAAGGCCATGCGACTTCTGCAAAAAGCGCTCACTTTCGACGATGTCCTGCTCGTCCCCGCTCACTCCCAGATTCTCCCCCGCGACGTCAGCCTGTCTACGCGCCTGACCCGCAATATCAGGATCAATCTGCCTCTGCTTTCCGCTGCCATGGACACGGTGACGGAAGGTCGCTTGGCTATCGCTCTGGCCCAGGAAGGGGGTATCGGCATCATTCACAAGAACCTTTCGGCCAAAGCCCAGGCGGCCGAAGTGGCGAAGGTGAAGCGCTTCGAATCCGGTATTCTCAAGGATCCCATCACCATTCCGCCGACCATCACCGTCCGCGAGGTGATGGAAATCACCCGCCAGCACAAATTCTCGGGCCTGCCGGTGATTGACAAGTCGGGCAAGGTGGTGGGCATTGTCACCAACCGCGACCTACGTTTCGAGACCAACCTGGATCAGCCGGTGAAGGCCATCATGACGCCCAGGAAGCGCCTGGTTACGGTGAAGGAGGGGGCCAGCGTTGAGGATGCCAAGGAACTGATACGTCATCATCGCCTGGAGCGGGTACTGGTGGTGGACGACGATTTCCGCCTGCGCGGCCTGATTACGGTGAAGGACATCCTCAAGTCCCACGAGCACCCGCTGGCCAACAAGGACGCTGCCGGCCGCCTGCGTGCCGGTGCAGCCGTCGGGGTCGGTGCCGGTACCGAAGAACGGGTCGAGGCCCTGGCGGAAGCCGGCATTGACGTGGTCGTGGTCGATACCGCCCATGGCCATTCCCAGGGCGTGCTCGATCGCGTCAGATGGGTCAAGAAGAATTTCCCCCATATCGAGGTCATCGGCGGCAACATCGCGACAGCCGAGGCGGCACGGGCGCTGGTCGATCATGGCGCCGACGCCGTCAAGGTCGGAATTGGCCCCGGTTCCATCTGCACCACTCGAATCGTTGCCGGCGTGGGCGTGCCGCAGATCACGGCCATCCAGAACGTTTCGGATGCGCTGAAGGGCACGGGCGTGCCCATGATTGCCGACGGGGGCATCCGATACTCGGGGGATATCGCCAAGGCCATCGCGGCGGGGGCCGACACAGTCATGCTGGGTGGCCTCTTCGCCGGGACCGAAGAAGCACCGGGCGAGGTCGAGCTCTTCCAGGGGCGTTCCTACAAGTCTTATCGCGGCATGGGCTCCCTGGGTGCCATGCAGGCTGGATCCTCTGACCGCTACTTTCAGGACAATACCTCCAACGTGGACAAGTTCGTGCCCGAAGGCATTGAGGGACGTGTTCCCTACAAGGGTCCGGTGCTTGCCGTAATTCACCAGCTTATGGGCGGCTTGCGTTCTTCCATGGGCTACCTGGGGTGTGCCTCCATCGCCCAGATGCACGAGCAAGCGAGCTTCGTGGAAATCACTTCCGCCGGTGTGCGTGAATCTCACGTTCACGACGTGCAGATCACCAAGGAAGCCCCCAACTACCACGTGGACTGATGCATGTCCAAATGGCCTGGCTGGCTCAAGGCGCTACTCATTGTCTTGGCGTTGGGCGCAGCGTTGGGGGTATCCCAACTCATGCTCTACTTCGACAAACTGGGCGTGAGCAAATTTGATCTTTGACAGGAGCCGGCGTGCCGGCACCTTTCCTCTTGACCACTGTGGCGGGTCCCGCACCATGTCCCATCAGAAAATCCTCATCCTCGACTTTGGTTCCCAGGTGACGCAATTGATCGCTCGCCGGGTTCGGGAGCAGCAAGTTTATTGCGAGTTGCATCCCTTCGATGTGTCAAGCGACTTTGTGCGCCAGTTCAAACCCCAAGGCATCATTCTTTCTGGCGGCCCGAATTCGGTCTACGAAGCCTTGGACTGGAAGGCACCCCAGGTTGTGTTCGAGCTGGGGGTGCCGGTGTTGGGCATCTGCTACGGCATGCAGACCATGGCCCAGCAGTTGGGTGGCAAGGTGGAGAGCTCGGGCAAACGGGAATTCGGCTACGCCGAGGTGCGGGCCCGGGGTCATTCCCGCCTTTTCAACGGCATCCAGGACCGCAGCAATGACCAGGGCCACGGGCTCCTCGACGTGTGGATGAGCCACGGCGACAAGGTCACGGAACTGCCGCCGGGCTTCAAAGTTATCGCCGGCAACGCGTCATGCCCGGTGGCGGCCATGGCGGACGAAGCACGCGGTTTCTACGCCGTCCAGTTCCACCCCGAGGTCACCCACACCCTCAAGGGGAAGGAAATGATCGCCCGTTTCGTCCATGAGATCTGCGGTTGCGGCCACGACTGGAACATGCCGGACTACGTGAATGAGGCCATCGCCAAGGTACGTACCAAGGTGGGCCAGGAAGAAGTCATCCTCGGCCTCTCCGGCGGTGTCGATTCCTCGGTGGTGGCGGCGCTCCTGCACCGGGCCATCGGCGAGCAACTGACTTGCGTCTTCGTCGATAACGGCCTCCTGCGTCTGAACGAAGCCGAGCAGGTGATGCAGACCTTCTCGCGCAACCTCGGCGTCAAGGTCATCCACGTCGACGCCAGCGAGGCGTTCATGGGTCACTTGCAAGGCGTTTCCGACCCGGAGCAGAAGCGCAAGATCATCGGCCGTGAGTTTGTCGAGGTCTTCCAGGACGAAGCGAAGAAGCTGCCTAACGCCAAATGGCTGGCCCAGGGCACCATCTACCCGGACGTGATCGAGTCCGCCGGCAGCAAGACCGGCAAGGCCCACACCATCAAGAGCCACCACAATGTCGGCGGCTTGCCGGAAACCCTTAACCTCAAGCTTCTGGAGCCGCTGCGCGAGTTGTTCAAGGATGAAGTCCGAGAACTGGGGATCGCCCTCGGCCTGCCCCACGAGATGGTCTACCGTCACCCCTTCCCCGGCCCCGGCCTCGGAGTGCGCATCCTGGGTGAGGTGAAGAAGGAATTCGCTGACCTGCTGCGCCGGGCCGACGCCATCTTCATCGACGAACTACGCGCCGCCGATTGGTACGACAAGACCAGCCAGGCCTTCGCCGTCTTCCTGCCGGTAAAGAGTGTCGGCGTCATGGGCGACGGGCGTACTTACGAGTACGTCGTGGCCCTGCGCGCCGTGCAGACCCAGGATTTCATGACCGCCCACTGGGCAGAGTTGCCCCATGCGCTACTCGGCAAGGTGAGCAACCGCATCATCAACGAGGTGCGGGGCATCAACCGGGTGGTGTATGACATCTCCGGAAAGCCGCCAGCGACCATCGAGTGGGAATAATTCCTGTGCCTTCCTGGTCTATCGGCACCTATCGATAATTTTATGTAACGTGTTGAAATAAAACATAAAAAATACCAATGGCTATCGTCATCTATCGCTGGCAAGCGGATCGATATGACGGTAAATCCGACGGTAGCCAGAAGACCTCCTGATGTACTACAATTTTTACCGTCAGCCCGTTTTCAACGTGTGACGGTAAAAATTCTGGCGAAACGCTAGATTTCATGCGGGTTTCAAGCGGGTGTGTAGTCTGAATCGCGGGTGACGGTAAAACGTTCCCGTACAGGAGAACGCCATGCTTACCGATACCGCGCTGAAGAACCTGAAGCCTCAGGAATCCATGTACAAGGTGGCCGACCGGGACGGGATGTACGTCACTGTTTCCCCGGCCGGAACTATCACCTTTCGTTATGACTACCGGCTCAACGGCCGCCGGGAAACGCTCACAATCGGGCGCTACGGGCCAAGTGGCATTTCCCTGGCCAAGGCGCGGGAACGTTGCATCGAGGCTCGCCGCGCGGTTTCCGAGGGGGCGTCTCCCTCGCAGGAGAAGCAGCGACAGAAGCGTCGCGTAGCTGAAGCAAAAACCTTCGGAGAATTTACCGTCAGGTGGGCGGAGGAGGCGCGTATGGCCGACAGTACGCGTTCGATGCGTCAGAGCATCTTGGATCGCGACATCCTCCCCGTTTTTCAGAATCGGCTTCTGACCGAAATCACCGCAAACGATCTGCGTGACCTATGTAACAAGGTCAAGGCACGGGGCGCACCGGCTACCGCTGTTCACGTGCGCGACATCGTCAAACAAGTCTATGGCTTTGCCATCCTGCATGGCGAGAAAGTGGGCAACCCTGCGGATGATGTTGGGCCGTCGTCGATAGCCACCTTCGTGCCGAAGGATCGCGCACTCTCACCCAGCGAGATTCGAATCATGCTCTCGCAGATGGAGCACGTTGCCTCCTATCCGACGATCAAACTTGGTCTGCGCCTGATACTGCTGACGTTGGTGCGCAAAGGCGAACTGGTCCATGCGACGTGGGATGAAGTGGATTTTGAGAAGGCTGTCTGGAGCATTCCAAAGGAGCGCATGAAGACATCCAAGCCGCATAATATTTATCTCTCGCAGCAAGCCCTCGACATCATGGTGGCTTTGCGCACCTGTGCCGGCGGGTCGCGTTACCTGATTCCATCGCGCTACGACGCAGACAAGTGCATGTCCAATGCCACGCTCAACCGAGTCACCCAGTTGATTGCCGAACGGGCCAAGACCAAAGGACTGGCTCTTGATCCCTTCACAGTGCATGACCTCCGGCGCACTGGTTC
>SSTB01000082.1 GCA_009469665.1 Azonexaceae bacterium
AGCGCCGCATCGCAGTCGCAGGCCCCCCAGCTGAACTTGTCGAACCCCGGAGTCGCCCGGGGATGCCTATGGCGGGAGGCGCCGATGCCGCGGTAATCGTAGGTCAGCGCCGCGTAGCCATGGGCGGCGAGATAGCGCGCGAAACGATGGTAATAGGCAGCCTTCACCGCCGTTGCCGGGTTGATGATCACCGTGCCGATCTGCGACCGGGAAGCCGGCAGCCAGAGGTCTCCAGCGAGTTCCTGTCCATCGCGGGTGGGCAGGCTCACCCTTATTGCGGGCGCCACGCCGTTGGGGAGTCGATCCACAGACACATTCTCCTAAATCATGTATTGCGCTAAGGCATAACCGTGATTAAATTTGCAATCTATCGACGCTTCAAACGATTATTTGGAACGCATTACATTCTATTAATGAATGTCAAATGAGCCAGGCCCTCGCGCTTCGCCTCCCCTCCCTCGATCTCCTCAAAGGCTTCGTCACCGTCGGGCGCCACCTGAGCATCACCCTTGCCGCCCGGGAGCTTTTTCTCACCCAATCCGCCGTCAGCCGCCAGATTCTTGCCCTTGAAGACGCTCTGGCCTGCAAGCTCTTCGTACGCAGCCACCGGGCCATCGCATTCACGGCGGAGGGCGAAGCCCTGTTCCGCAAGGCGGAGCCGGCCCTGCGACGCCTGCAAGAGGCCCTCGAAGCCCTGCAACCCGGCGCGCGCCCGGTCACCGTCACGGCCAGCGTCGGCGTCGCCAGCCTGTGGCTGCTACCGCGCCTGGGAGGATTCCAGGCCAGCTATCCGGAGATCGACCTGCGGGTGATGGCCCTCAACCGGGTAGTGGACCTCCAGCGCGAAGCCATCGACCTGGCCATCCGCTACTGCAAGCCGGAAGACGTCCCTGCCGGGGCTACCCTGCTGTTCGAGGAAAGCCTGGGTGTCGTCGCCAACCCGGCCCTGGGACTGGCCCGGCTGACCTCCGCCGCAGACTTCGCGCCCCTGGTGCTGCTCGATTACGAGGACCCCCAGCGCCCCTGGCTTCAGTGGCGGAACTGGCTGGCGGCCCAGGGCTGGGCCGCCGCCCGGCCCAGAAGCGTCGTTCGCTTCAATCAGTACGACCAGGTCATCCTCGCCGCCCTGGGCGGCCAGGGCGTCGCACTCGGGCGCCTGCCGCTCGTCGGCAACCAACTCGATAAGGGCCTCCTGCACCTCATAGCTACCCCAGAACCCCCCCGACCCAGCGGCTACGCCTACTGGCTGCTGCACGAAACAGCCAAGGCGCGCCCCGCCGTGCAGATGGCGGCAGCGTGGATACGGGAGGCCGCCTTGGGGCGTGTTCCCAGTACGGGACGGCCCTCCGGTTACTTCGAACACGCCCTACAATCCCCAGATCATTGTTCGCCCCAGACCAGTCCATGACTCAAGCAGAAGACCCACGCTCCGCCAATGACCGCCGCGTTGCCGACGACATCCGGCGCTTCGGCTGCCACGTCATCAGCGTGTTCGATCCCGAAGAGCAGTTGCCGACCTTTTCCTACTCCATCGGAATCCAGGAAACCACCGGCTGCCCGGAGGCCATTGTGGTGGGACTGTCCCCCAAGCTGGGTGCTTCGATGATCAACGAGTACCTGCGGCAACTCCGGGGCGGTACTCGCTTCGTCCGCGGCACCCTTTACGAGGGCTTTCTGGAGGGATTTCCCATCTACGTGGAACCGGCCAAGCCCCTGCGCCTGTGCGAATACACGCTCGGCTGCGAGCGCTATTACGAGGGACGCCGCTACGACGTCGTCCAACTCGTCTGGCCTTCCACCGCCGGCGTCTGGCCCTGGCAACGCGCTGCCAGTGAATGGTTCCAGCACCACCAGCCCCTGCTCGGCCGCCAAAGGCCGGACCGGCCCTGAGAGCCTGCGAAGCCTCTGGTCGCGCCCGAAAAACTCACGAGCTCTGCGTGACAGCGCAGATGCTGCACCGGGCAGCTCTGCATTCGGAACGAAACAAGCGACCAAATTCCCCGCGACCACCCCTGCCTCGGCAGGTCCGGGATACCCGGTCCGGGGCGGTCTCGCCTCTGTGCACCGCAACCGGCAATTTCAGGAAATCTGTGGATAAGTCTGTGGATAGTCACGCGGACGCCATCAAAACGCCACGCTTCCAGTGCGATGCCCAAGGATTAGGCGGCTCCTCTTGGAACGCCTCGCGGTGGGCCTTCTCGGAACCCAAACGAAAAAAGCCCGTCGAACGCGGGCTTTTTCCTGGGAGGGTCTGGCGGAGAGGAAGTCCGCTTTTCCGCCATCTCAACGTGTCTCCGGTTAATTCACATCAAAGCCCGTAAAGCTTTGCAAATCGGTACTTTCGTCCAAATTCGTGTCGCGTCTTGACTCAACTTGTGCCAGCCAATATCATC
>SSTB01000083.1 GCA_009469665.1 Azonexaceae bacterium
CGAGATAGGGCAGACTCTTGGGATCGACGAAAACTTTGACCCCTTTGCTCTCGAAAATGAGATCGTCGCCAGCGCTCTCATCCACGAACTCAAGCTTGTACGCCATCCCGGAACATCCGCTGGTGCGCACCCCCAAGCGCAGACCGATACCTTTGCCCCGCTTGTTCAGATAGTTGGCGACGTGCTTCGCCGCCTTGTCGCTCAAGGTGATGGCCATGTTCAGTCCCCGTGCTTCTTCTTGTAATCAGCGACGGCCGCCTTGATGGCATCCTCGGCCAGAATGGAACAATGGATCTTCACCGGCGGCAGGGCCAGTTCCTCGGCGATTTCGGTGTTCTTGATCTCGAGGGCCTGGTCTACCGTCTTGCCCTTGACCCATTCGGTGACGAGGGACGATGAAGCAATGGCGGAACCGCAGCCGTAGGTCTTGAACTTGGCATCCTCGATGACGCCCTGCTTATTGACTTTGATTTGCAGCTTCATCACGTCGCCGCAGGCGGGGGCTCCCACCATGCCGGTGCCGACACCCTCATCTTCCTTGGTGAAGGTCCCCACGTTGCGGGGGTTTTCATAGTGATCGATGACTTTGACGCTGTAGCTCATGGCAGTCTCCTTAGTGCGCAGCCCACTGGACGGTACTCAGATCGATGCCTTCCTGGACCATTTCCCAGAGGGGTGAAAGTTCACGTAATTTCCCAATTTTCGTATGCAACAATTTGATTGCATAGTCAATTTCTTCTTCGACAGTAAATCGCCCCAATGTAAAGCGAATCGAACTGTGCGCGAGTTCGTCGTCACGGCCAAGGGCCCGCAGGACGTAGGAAGGTTCCAGGCTGGCCGAGGTACACGCGGACCCGGACGACACCGCCAAGTCCTTGATGGCCATGATCATGGATTCGCCTTCCACATACGCGAAACTCATGTTGAGGTTGTGGGGCACCCGCTGATGAGCGTCTCCATTCAGATACACGGCGTCAATATCGGAAAGTCCGGCAAGCAGGCGGTCTCTCAGGGTACCGATGCGCAAGTTCTCCGCGGTCATCTCTTCCCTGGCGATGCGAAACGCCTCGCCCATGCCGACGATCTGGTGGGTGGCCAGGGTACCGGAGCGGAAACCCCGCTCGTGACCGCCGCCGTGCATTTGCGGTTCTAGGCGGATGCGAGGCTTCCTGCGCACGTAAAGGGCGCCGATTCCCTTGGGGCCATAGGTCTTGTGGGCCGAGAAGCTCATCAAGTCGACCTTGAGGCTGGCAAGGTCTATGTCCACCTTGCCCGTAGCCTGGGCGGCATCCACGTGGAAGATGACGCCCTTCTCGCGGCAAATTTCGCCCAGTTGCGCAATGGGTTGCACGACGCCGATTTCATTGTTGACGAACATGACCGAGGCTAGCACGGTGTCGGGACGGATGGCGGCCTTGAAGGCCTCCAGGTCCACCAGGCCGTTTTCCTGGACGTCCAGGTAGGTCGCCTCGAAGCCCTGGCGCTCCATTTCACGTACCGTATCGAGCACGGCCTTGTGTTCGGTCTTTACCGTGATGATGTGCTTGCCTTTGGTGCCAGCGTAAAAATTGGCGGCACCCTTGATCGCCAGATTGTTGGATTCCGTGGCACCGGAGGTCCACACGATCTCCTTGGGGTCGGCATTCACCAGGGCGGCGACCTGTTCGCGGGCCGTTTCGACCGCAGCCTCCGCTTCCCAGCCGTAGCTATGGGAACGGGAAGCCGGGTTGCCGAATTTTTCCACCAGGAAGGGAATCATCTTTTCCGCCACGCGCGGATCCACCGGGGTGGTTGCCGAATAATCCAGATAAATAGGCAGTCTCATCGTTTCTCTCGTCTCGTCGGAAATGTTTCTGGCAAGCTCAGGCCGCCATGGCAGCAAGTCCCCGCAGGCTTCCGACCGTAGCCCCCAGAGTTGTCAATAAAGCGTCCACGTCGGCTTCGCTATTGCAGGCCCCGAAGCTCACCCGGACTGCCCCTCGGGCGACGTCGTCGGGCACTCCCATGGCTGCCAGCACGGGGGAAGGCTCAGGATCCGCACTGGAGCATGCCGACCCACTCGCCACAGCGAATCCGGCCCGGTCGAGCTTACCGACCAGGGTCTCGCCATCCAATCGGGCAAAGGCGAAGAAAACGGTGTTGGGAAGACGCTCTGCCTGAGATGCAAAAATCGTCGCACCCAAACCCGCGAGGCCACGCTCCAATCGATTGCGCAGCCCATGAAGGCGAGCCGACTCCGCCGCCAAGCACGATGCAGCTCGTTCGCAGGCCAGTCCAAAACCGACGATAGCGGCCACGTTCTCCGTTCCGGAACGCAGATTCCTTTCCTGACCGCCGCCGGCAATCAGGGGCCGTAATTCTACACGCTTGTCCATCACCAGGGCCGCGACCCCCTTCGGCCCGCCGATCTTGTGCCCTGACACGGTCAGGGCATGGACTCCGGCACCATTGAGCACCCGGAAATCGAGCGCCACCTTGCCCAATGCCTGTACCGCGTCACTGTGAAACCAGGCGCCGTAAGACTGCGCTGCTCGGGCCAGGGCGGCAATGTCCTGAACGACGCCGGTTTCGTTATTGGCCAGCATCACGGATATGAGGCGTGGCCTCAGTGCCAGGGCCTCGGCCCAGGCCTCCGGGACGAGATGGCCTGCGGCATTCACTGCGATGTTCTGAATCGTCCAACCCAGGGGTGCCAACTGGGCCACAGCCCTGGAGACTGAAGGATGCTCGGTCGCACCGACGGCAACAACCCCGGGGCGCAGACCGGCCGCAGCGCCCTTCAGGAAAAGATTGTTGGCCTCGCTGCCACCACTAGTAAAGACGACTTCCGTCGGATGAGCCCCGACGGCCACCGCCACGCGCTGGCGCGCCTCGTCCAGGGCGCGCCGAGCCTCCCGGCCATACTCGTGGCGACTGGAGGGATTGCCCCAGGATTCCCGCAACCACGGCAGCATGGCCGCTAGAACGCCTTCATCGAGAGGCGTGGTCGCGTTGTGATCGAGGTAGACAGGTCTGAACATGGTCTTAGCGAAGCGGACGCCCTAGCCTCGGCTCCCTCCCCTCGCTCGCCTGACGGGAGAAGGGTGGAGGGCGAGGCGAACTGAATGAAAAGTGTCGCGCATGGGTTGGGAGGGCATCAGGCCAAAACCGCGAGCTTGTCGCGGGATGCGCGACCCCCGCTCTGGTTTGATTCCCGGCGCTGATCGGCCAGGACCGTCACAGCCGCCGGGTTCTGTTTGTCCTTTTGACGACTGACCAAGTCTTGCAGGGAAACGGAAGCAAGATAGTCGTACATTTTGGCATTCAGGGTCGCCCAGAGTTCGTGGGTCATGCACCGGTGCTCGTCCTGGCAGTTCTCGCGCCCCCCGCACTGGGTCGCGTCAAGGGGTTCATCCACTGCACGGATGATGTCCGCCACAGAAACTTCGGCCAGGGAACGGGCGATGCAGTACCCCCCCCCGGGGCCACGAACGCTCTCGACAAGGCGGTGGCGGCGCAATTTGCCAAACAACTGCTCCAGGTAGGACAGGGAAATCCCCTGGCGCTCACTCACGCCAGCGAGGGCCACGGGGCCACCGTCCCCGCGCAGAGCCAGATCAATCATGGCGGTAACGGCGAAACGCCCTTTTGTCGTCAAGCGCATGCTTGCTCTCCTGAAAATAACCTACTGTTCTTGTCAAGAATATCTGGCCGCCGCCACATTAGTCAACCATTTTACTCAAGTATTTCGGATCGAAGCCGTCGGCGGCTTGGACTTGTTCGTCGCACTTGATCCCGGCTTCGTCCAGTTCCTTGAGCAGCATGGCGAGGCGGCGGTCGGTTTCCGCCGCGTGATCCAGCAGACCATGGATCGCCTGGGCCAGCGGGTCGTCCTGATCCCGGGCCACGGCATAGGCGGAAAATCCCATTTTCTCGGCCTGGGCGGCCCGCTGCTGGGCAGCTTCCGAGGTATCGACAAGCCGGGCCGGATTGCCCACAGCCGTCGCCCCCGGTGGGACTGCTTTGGTCACCACAGCATTGGAACCCACTTTGGCGCCGGCCCCGATCACGATGGGTCCGAGAACCTTAGCCCCAGCTCCCACCACCACGCCATCTTCCAGGGTGGGATGCCGCTTGCCCTTGTTCCAGGAAGTACCCCCCAGGGTCACGCCGTGGTAAAGGGTGACTCCGTCCCCGATGACCGCAGTCTCGCCGATCACCACACCCATGCCGTGATCGATGAAGAAACGACGGCCGATGGTTGCGCCGGGATGGATTTCGATGCCGGTGAAAAAGCGCGACAAATGGGCGACGAAGCGCCCGAGCCAGCGCAGGCGCCTCTGCCAGAGCGCGTGGGCGATACGATGGAGAATCAGGGCATGGATGCCGGGATAACAGGTGAGCACCTCCCAGGCAGACCGAGCCGCCGGGTCACGGTCGAAAACCGACCGGATGTCTTCACGCAATTGCCCAAGAAACATGACGCAAGAATCTCCCCTGTGCTGTTGTGGGCGAATTGTAAAATACTCGACTGAATTTGTCAGTTATTTCGCCGCATCAAGGCGGGAGCCCTTCACCGGTGCGCATCCCCGATGACAATCGGGCCACGATGCCTCAGAATCCGCGCTGATCCTCCGAAAATTCCTTTGCCGGGCCGCCCCCAGCGATTCGAACGTGCCGGGCACCCGCTGCTCAAATTGCCTGCGCCCCAGGAAAAGTCATGACGAATCCTCCCGCCGATAACGACAAGGTCGGCGACGCCCTCAACGCCCAGCGCTTCCAGATGCTCGAAGACATCGCCAAGGAACTGGCCGGCGACGTTGTCTTCCCGACCTATTTCGACGCCGCTTTCCGCTTGCGCAAAGCCTTGCAGGATACGGACCAGCCCCTGGCCAGGATCGTCGGCGTCATCGCCCTGGAACCGCTCATCGCCGCCCGGGTGATGAAGCTCGCCAACTCGGCCATGTACGGGGCCGGATCGACGGTGCGCGACTTGGGCGCGGCCATTCAGCGCCTCGGTCTCGAAACCGTGCGCACCACCGCCCTGGCCATCGCCATGGGCCAGATGCTGCGTTCCAAGGAGATGGCCTCCTTCGCCGAACTGACCCGGCTGCTGTGGGACCACACCCTGAAATCGGCCGCCGCCGCCCGTCTCCTCGCCAGGGCCCAAACCCGCATCAATCCGGACGAAGCCCATCTCGCCGGACTGGTGCACGACCTGGGGGCTTTCTACATGCTCTATCGTGCCGCCCAGTACCCGGAATTGCGCGCCCGTCCGGATACGGTCAAGTACCTGATCGTGCAGTGGCACGAAAGTATCGGCGTCAGCCTCTTGAACGCTCTCGGGATGCCGGAAGACATCGTCGAGGCCACCATCGACCACGACCAGCCGCGCCAGGCGCTCAATGCGGTGCGCACCCTCCCGGAGATCGTCTACGTGGCCAACGTACTCGCGGGCGCTCATTTCGAGTGGCTGTACCAGGACATAGATCCGGAGGCCGGCGAACCCGGCATCATCCGCCGCAATTTCGCCGCCCTGCTTCCCCAGATCGATGCCGATGCGGAGTCGATGCGCTCGGCGCTGAGCGCCTGAATGCCCTACCTTCCGTGCCCAGTCCCCTGCTGGGTGGCCGCCAGGATGCCGCGCAGGATGTTGATTTCGTCTTTTTCCAGCCCTGCTCTACCAAAAAGCCGCCGCAACTTCGGCAGCAGCCTACCCGGATGCTCCGGATTGTAGAACCCGTTATCGGTCATGACCCGCTCCAGGTGGGCATAGAAGCCTTCGATCTCGGCCAGGGTGGCCGGCGGTGAGACGAAGGGCGTCGCCTCGCGCAACTCTGGCGGACGACCCGCCCAGGCTGCCATGCGCAACTCGTAAGTCAGGATTTGCACGGCCGCTCCCAGATTGAGCGACGAAAACTCGGGATTGGCCGGAATAGTGACGGATTCCTGGCAGCAGAGCGCTTCCGCATTGCTCAGTCCATTGGTCTCGTTGCCAAAAACCAGGGCCACCTCACCCTCCTTGGCGATGGCGAGGATCCGGCTGGCGGCGTCCCGCACCCCCTGGGGGGCAGGCCCCAGATCTCGAGCCCGGGCTGTCAGGGCCACCGCATGGACCGTTCCGGCGAGGGCCTCGGAAAGGGAAGCAAAAACCCGCGCCTCCCGCAGGAGATCGACAGCCCCGGTAGCCCTGGCATCGGCCTCTGGGTCTGGAAAAGAGCGCGGCGCAACCAAAATCAGGCGCCTGAGCCCCATGGTTTTCATGGCGCGCGCGGCGGCGCCGACGTTGCCCGGATGGCTGGGACGGCAGAGCACGACGGCAATGCGGGCCAGCAGATCGTCCGCTTTCATAGTACAATTAACGGGTTATAACAATCGGCGACACCCGTGAAGACCCTGGTCCGCGGCGGGGTCGCCAGCTCTTTTCCAATATGCATCCCGCCCTCAACATCGCCATCAAGGCCGCGCGCCGCGCCGGCCAAATCATCAACCGCGCCTCGAACGACCTCGACCTCCTGAAGGTCTCCGCAAAACAGCCCAACGACTTCGTAACCGAGGTGGATCGAGCAGCTGAAGCGGCCATCATCGAAATCCTGCGCGAGGCCTATCCCAACTACGGGATTCTAGCAGAGGAGTCCGGCGAGACCGCCGGCAAAGGCGCTCGGGATGCAGAGTTCCAGTGGATCATCGACCCGCTGGACGGAACGACGAATTTCATCCATGGCCTACCCCAATACGCCATTTCCATCGCCCTTGCCCGAACCGGAACGGTCGAGCAGGCCGTCGTCTTCGACCCCAATCGCAATGAACTCTTCACGGCCGGCAAGGGCGCCGGCGCTTTCCTGAACGACCGGCGCATCCGCGTTTCCCGGCGGACCAAACTCCAGGAAGCACTGATCGGCACGGGATTCCCCTATCGCATGTTCGACAATGTCGACGCTTACCTGGCAATCTTCAGGGAACTGACCCAGAAGACCGCCGGGTTGCGCCGACCCGGCGCTGCGTCCCTGGATCTTTGTTACGTCGCCTGCGGGCGCTATGACGGATTCTGGGAGCTTGGCCTGTCGCCCTGGGACATGGCAGCCGGAGCCCTGGTCATTTCCGAAGCCGGCGGCTTGGTGAGCGACTTGAACGGGGACCCCGGTTTCCTGGAGAGCGGCAATATCGTCGCCGGAACTCCCAAGGTCTTCGCCCCCCTGCTGCAACTCATCGCCAGCCACAAAACCTCGCGCCTCAAAGCCTAAGCCTGTGGCGACATCACCAGAATCCGCGCCAGCCGCCTCGACCCTGCCCACGGCTCGCCTCCCCCTGATCGACGCCCTCAAGGCGCTGGCCTCCCAGTTGGTCCTGCTGCACCACTTTTCGGCCTATGGTCCCCTGTCCCAGGCGTTTGAGGGTTTCGCCCCCCAGCTTCAGGCATGGCTTTATGACTACGGTCGCATCGCAGTCCAAGTCTTCCTGGTGGTGGCGGGCTTCCTCGCGGCGCGCAGTCTTGCTCCCGGAGCCCGGCCAGTAGCTTTCAACCCGCTGCAAGTCATCGCAAAGCGCTACCTTCGTCTGGCGCCCCCCTTTGCGGCGGCCTTGCTCCTCGCAGTCGCCTGTTCCGCCCTGGCCCGCCACTGGTTGGACGACGACGCCATCCCCGCCAGCCCCACGCTCTTGCAATTCCTGGCCCATTCCTTTCTCGTGCAAGGGATACTGGAATTCGACGCGCTTTCCGCCGGGGTCTGGTACGTGACTATCGATTTCCAATTGTTCGTCCTGTTCGCGCTCGTGCTCTGGAGCGGACGCAAGTTCGGCAGCGCAAGGCTGAACCTTGCGCCCTTCCTTGTCGCCCTCCTGGCCCTCGCCTCGCTCCTCTACTTCAATCGGCTGGCTTCCTGGGATGACTGGGGTATTTATTTTTTCGGTTCCTACGCCCTGGGCGCCGTCTCATACTGGGTTTCGGACCGCTGCCGCCCTGCATTTCTGCTGGGCGTGCTCTGGGCGTTCGGCATTTTTGCCCTAGCCCTGGATTTCCGCCTGCGCATCGCCGTGGCGCTGACTGTGGCCCTAGGTCTCGGTGCCAGCCGCAGGCTCGGCCTTTTTCATCGCTGGCCGGATTTTCGCCTCATGGAATACCTTGGACGAATTTCGTTCTCAGTCTTCCTGGTCCACTTCCCCATCTACCTGCTGATGAACGCCTTCTACGAGCGTTTTGGGTATGACAGTCAGACCCTGGCCCTGGTGGCTATTGTCGCAGCCTGGTCGTGCAGTATCTTTGCCGGGCAAATATTCCATCACTGTGTCGAGAGCCGACCCACGAGTTTCTGGGCCACACTCGTTTTCGAAGCCAAAGCGACGCTGGCGGTGCGCCTGGGATTTCGCTGAGCCGGCCTCCCGCGGCACGACGGGGGGAATCACCAGGGCGCCCGGCAACGCTTCGGGAGTTCTATGGTCGATGTGCCTTGAACCTCTCACCTTCGATCAACTCATGCCAATCTGCGGCGACCATCAAGATTGGCTGAACCTGGTGGTCTAGACCTGACAATGCACTCGTGAGGGAAGCTATGCATGCGTCGACAGGAACCCTACTCCCGACACGAGCGACGGTCCGGCCGTTGCCTCGCGAATCCACCGATGGAATCGAATCGCCGCGCGGCTCGTCCAGCACACGCTCGATGGCCATACACAGCAACGCTTGGAGGCGGAGGCCTGATTTAAGGTCTCGAGAATGTCCGAGAAGCTCAGGGTAACGAGACCTCGGGCTGCTCAATGCGGCAGATACCCCTGTCGGCACGTTGCTTGATGGATATAGCCACCGTCAATCATTCCCACTC
>SSTB01000084.1 GCA_009469665.1 Azonexaceae bacterium
CCATCCCCGGATCGGGCCGGCGATACGCGCCTGGCGCGACCACCGGGCCATCCCGCGGGTGGCCAAGATCGCCGCCACGGGGATGCTCTGCATCAGCGCCGTGGGCGGTGCCTTGACCCTGCCGGGTGCCTGGGCCTGGGTGCCCGGCGTCATCGGTGCGGGGGTACTGGCCTGGATGTGGTCGCGGCCCGCCGCGTAGGGGCTGGAGGGGCGGTGTGCGGTTAAACCTGGAAACCTCAGTTGATCGCTTGCCAATGCCAGGAATCCTCTGTGCCCCGGACCTCCGGGCCACTTCGAATCGCTCACCCTGAGGGTGACAGCGCTACGAGCCCGCTGGCGCATCCGGGCGGGCGCCTGGCTTTGTCGTTTCTCCTTGCAGGCATGAGCCTGCCGCGTCGTCACTTCGCGCCAGACACCCGCCCGAATGCACCATCGGGCTCGTCCAACTGAGGTTTCCAGGTTGAATCACCGGGGGCGCGGCCTTAGCATGGCGGTTGTCCATTCCATGCGGATTGCGCCATGTTTACCCTCTACATCGGCAACAAGAATTACTCGTCCTGGTCCCTGCGGCCCTGGCTCCTGATGAAGCACTTCGGCGTTCCCTTCGAGGAGCGCATGGTTTCCGTGGCTGGGCGCGATTACAACCCGGGCCTGAAGCCCTTGTCCGGCAATGCCCGGGTGCCCTGCCTGCATGATGATGGCTTCCAGGTCTGGGAATCCATCGCCATCGCGGAGTTTCTTGCCGAGCGCACCCCGGCGATGTGGCCGGCGGATGCCAAGGCTCGGGCAAGGGCGCGCAGCGTCTCGGCGGAGATGCATGCCGGCTTCGCCAAGCTGCGTACCGCCATGCCCATGAACCTCAAGCTGAAGCTCAAGGGCAAGACACCAAGCCCCGAAGTGCAGCGGGACATCGACCGGGTGATCGAAATCTGGACCGAGGCCCGCACGCAGTTCGCCACCGGCGCCGGCCCCTGGCTCTTCGGCGATTTTTCGGTGGCCGATGCCATGTACGCCCCCATCGTCTGGCGTCTGCACATCTACAACGTTCCCCTGCCGCCAGTCGCGGCTGCCTACAGTGCGGCCCTCATGGCCCATCCGGCCATGCAGGAATGGGTCTCGGCTGCGCTGAGAGAAACCGAGGCCCATGCGCACTACGACGAACTGGCGGCGGAGTATGGCGGCCCGCGCTAAACCGGTCGTGTGCCGCTGGCCACAAATCGGCGGGCTAACTTGGGAGGGGGCTGATCGTGGCCGTCAGTGAAGTCGTCGGGTTCATCCGCGTCGTCCTCGGCTTCGTTGCTATTGGTAGCCGCTGGGTCGCCTTGCGGGACAGGAATTTCGGCCTTATCGACTGCCTGGTGTGCTGGGTCCTCACCGGCGGTGCGATAGCCCTGGCTCTAGCCTGCTGGGACGCCTTGTCGGGCCCGGGCGACCCCTACGCCCGCATGGTGCCCTTGATCGCATTGCTGGTACTCCTGCCTATTTGCGCAGGAATGCTTGTCGTGGCCCTGAGCTTTCTAGTCCTCGGACTGATCCAGCTCAAGTCCGTGCGCCTCACGGTCCTGGGTGGCGCGGCACTTGCGGCCCTGGTGCAGGGCCTTGGGGGCTGGGGTGCCGTGCGTTCGGATCTCGTGGATCGCAGTGCCACCCGCCTGGACGGGGCCGAATGGGCGTTGGAGTCCGGAGCCGCTACGCGGGAAGACTGCGAGCGCCGCTCAAAGTCTTCCAGTTTTCGGGAGGGATGTACCGAACAACTGCGCCGCATGGGAAGCGGAAATCCCATGCAGGACCGGGCCCGCGAGCGATTCGAGCGGGTCGAGCGCGAGCCGGGTTGAGGTGCTCATGCCCGGTCTGGTGCCGGGTCCGAAACTGCCCATGGCCGCTCAGTGCAGAACGCCCAGGGCTGCGAGACTCTCCCGGGTTGCGCCGAGGGAACGATGGTGCAGGCCCAGGCCACCCCGGGCTTGCCAGGCCCGCAGGTTGCGTTCGCTGTTGTCGATGAGCAGGGCGCCGGGGGCAGCAAAGAGCGCTTTGGCTTCACCGCCGCTCACCGTGATTACCGGCACCCGGGGGCACAAATGGTGGCGTACCCACGCGCGCTTGTCGCCCGCAGCGGTGGCCAGGTTTTCCGTTGGCAAGGGGGTAGCGGTGAGAATGGCAAGGGGCAGGGAAACGGCGGCCAGGTCGTGGAAAAACGCCCGGGCCCCGTCCAGGGGGCGGAGCTGGCGATAGAGCGCGGGGACGGCGCTCAGGCGCTGCCAGACCGAGGCGGGCAAGGGTGACGGGGGCTCGTAACCCAGTTCGTCGCGGACGAAGCCGTCGAAATCGGCCATGACGCCGTCCAGGTCGAGATAGAGGCGCCGGACGCCCCCGGGGGGGGCGTCCGTCCCTGGCCGGGGATCAGGCCTCGGAGAGTTCACTCGCTTCCACCGGTGCCGGGTTCCAGGAGGCAAGCAGGCGTTGGCGAATCTCGGCCAGATTGGTTTCGAGCAAGAGCTTCCCGTCGCGGAATATGGGCTTTAGCTCGCCTCCGGCCGCCGCTTGCGGGCTTTGGCGGTCGTGCAGCACGTAGCGTTCGCCGTCCTTCTCCACCCGCAACAAGCCCCGGGCGGAGCGCTTGGTGCCGGAGTCCGTGACCGGATCCTTGAACAGTTCCCGCGGGCTGCCCTGTACGACGCCGTAGGTGGCCTTCATGGCCCAGCCGAAGCTGTCCCGGGTGAGGTACTGGTAGGTGTAGGAACCGATGCCGAGTACCACGTTGCTGCTGGCGAAGCCCTTGGCCGCCAGGCGGGACAAAATGGCCTGGGCCCGCGAGAGGGTGATGGAATCGCCGTAGATGAGGCCCACCCTAGGATTGAGCAGGCGGTAGCCGCGGGCGCTCAGGCTGCCGCCGAAGATGTCCCACAGGCACTCCACCGCCCCCTTCATCTGGGGGGTGGCGGCCACCGGGGTGGCGTGCACGCCGTTCTCTCCCTCGGGACGCAATTCGAAGAACTGGCCGTCCAGGCGGGCGTAGGCCCGGCTGCCGCCGCGGCTACGCAGCACTTCCCGCAGCGCCTTCGGGTCCAGGCTTTTCACTTCGAGGGCCTCGCCGGTGAGGATGTCCACCGGGTCGCCGCTATCGGGCCGGAAGACCACTTTGGCGTTGCCCAGGGCGTCTGGGCGGCGATTTTCTATGGTCTCCCGAAGGCGTGCCGCGTAGTCGGTGATGACGCGGAAGAAGTCCCAGGTGTCGGAGACGATGGAGACGATCCCGGCCGGATACACCTCGGTGATGAGACGGCGGAAGGTTTCGATCTCGTCCTCGCTGCCGCCCATGCACATCACGCTGTGCTCGGTGGCGGGCACCGATCCGCCGATCAGCTCCTGCTCGGCATCGGCCTTGTACCAGTCCTCCAGGTAGTCGATGGCGGATATGGTGTCCGTGCCGTAGAAGGACAGCAGGTGTCCCGCGCCGGCCTGCATCGCGTCGGCCATGCCGGACATGCCGCGGGCGGAGAAGTCGTGTCCCTGCCAGGAGACGAATTCCTCAGGCGCACCGGTGAGGCGGGCATAGCCGAGGAGCAGCTTGCGGTACTCGAAGGCGATGGTGGCGGTGGTGGTGGGCTTCCAAAGCTCGTTGGAGAGTACGGTCTCGATGTAGTTGGTCAGCCAGTAGAAGGCCGGCAGGGTGTTCACCACCGTAAGGGGAGGCACGCCGATGTCGACCCGCGACCCCTCGGGCAGGGCGCGGATCTCGATAGGCAGGTAACCCAGTTCCCAGAGCGCCCCGATGTGCTCGACCGGCACGGCACCGGCTCCAAGGGCTGCGTCCAGGCGGCGTCGATAGCCCTCCACGACCTCGTCCTTGGGGCGCCGGAAAAAGTTGCGCTCCCAGATATCCATGAGAAAGCTCTTGATGAAGCCCTGGAGGCCGAACCAGACGATCTTGTTGTCGAACAGTTCGGGAATCACCGGGGCCAGTCGCGCCGAGCGGGGGGTGAAGTTGCTATAGACGAGCTCGGTCCCCGCCGGGTACTGGAAAATGTGGCCGGTCTTGTAGAAGTCGGCCTGGGTGAGCGGATTGATGCCGATGGGCCTGCGGGTGCTCATGATTGACCTCCTGAGGAAATGACCGTGACGGCGGGATTGCCGGAGGCGGTCCAGTCGCGGGTGGTGAAGATGCCCTGGTAATCCTTGAGCAGGACATCAACGCCCTTGCTGAAAATACCGTGGGTGACGTAAAGGTAGAGGGGCTGATCGGTGACGCCGCGCAAGGCCCGGGCCAGTTCGATGAAGGTGCGGCCGCCATCGCAAATGTCGTCCACCACCAGGACGGGCTGGGGCAGCAGGGCGTCGGGCACCGCCACCGCGGTGATCTCGCCGGTCCTCGGGCAGCGTACCTTGTCGGCGTAGGCCACATCCGACAGCGCCAGGCGGCGGGCAAGCCCCGCCACACGTTTGCGACTGCCACCGTCCGGGGCGAGCAGGGTCACGCCGCCGCGGAATTCCGCCCGTGCCACGACCCGGGAAAGCGGGACCGAGGCATCGACTACATGCACCCGGTCGAGGAGAGCAGGCACCACGTCGCTGTGGGGATCGAGGATGGTCACCGAGGCGAAGCCCAGGCCGTTGATGAGGGTGCAGAACACCTTGGCCGCCAGGGCCTCGCCAGGGTTGCACACGCGATCCTGGCGGGCATAGGGCACGTAGGGCAGATCGAGGCTGATCGGCGCGTTGCCGATCTGGCGGCGCAGGGCGTCGGTGAGCAGCAGCAGGGCCATCACGTCGTCGGAGGAGCGCAGGTCGGCGTTGATGGTCACCGCTTCGATATCTTCCGCTGGCAGATCGACCCGGACCTGGACCTCGCCGCCCGGGAAGACAAAAGACTCCGGCCGGCAGGCGATTTCGCGCCGGGAGCCGCGGCGGGTGCTGATGCAGAGTTCGAACATGGGGCACCTCCTGTTAGTCGCAATATGCAACGAAGTGAGTCAAGTGTAGATCAGTTATTCGCATTATGCAACTAATTGCGAGGCTCTTTTTTGCGGCAACTGATTGGATTTCGCCATTCCGGCCAGGAGAGAGACGGGAAGCTCAGGCAATGCTGCGGTCGAAAAGCTCCACCGGATGCGCCTCATAGAGTCGGGCGGGGCGGTGGGCACCTCCCTGGGTGTGGGCTTCGGTGGCGACCACGACCCCTTCGTCCTCGATCTTGCGCCGGAAGGCGGCCTTGTTCAGGGGGTGGCCGACGATGGCTTCGTAGGTGGCCTGCAACTGGCTGAGGGTAAAGCGCTGCGGCAGCAACTGGGTCGGCAGGGTGGAATATCGGGTCTTGTTGCGCAGGCGCTGCACGGCCGCGGCGACGATGGCGCCATGGTCGAAAGCAAGGCCCGGAAGCGCGTCGACGCCGTGGAAGTGAAAAACCCCCTCCCGGGCCTCGTTCAGCGACGCCTCGGGGACCAGGGCCACGAAGGCGATGGCCACCGACCAGGCGCGAGGATCTCGCCCGGGCCCGGAAAACACCCCGAGTTGCTCGATATAGCGCGGCCGGAAACCTGTCTTGTCGAGCAGCACACGCAGAATCGCAGCTTCCGCCGAGGGGTCCGAGTCGGCATGAACGAAACCCCCCGGTAGGGCGAGCAGCCCTCGGAACGGCTCGGCAGGTCGGCGATGGAGGGCCACCTGCAATCCGCCTTCGCGCAAGGTGAGCAGGACGGCATCGACGGTGACGAGGGGCTGAATGTGTTCCATGGAAATGGGCTGGATAGGGCGCGGTGTTCGGATTCTCTCCGCAGCCGGGTTCCGGATCAAGGCCGCCTGCGCTGGAAACTGAGCGTGGTCCGCAACGGTCGAGAACGCCCGGACGGAAGACTTCTCCCTGCTCTCGGAACCGTGGCCGGAAATTTGACAGCGCGACGCCTCGCTGCAGGAGGAAAGCCATCGGGGCTTCTCATTGCTTCATACTTCCCGGTTCATCACGCTTCTATCGAAGGAGGTCGGCCATACCCCAAGCGCTATTCGGTCCAGAAGGCTACTGGCTGGTCGTCGTCGTCGCCTGCGCCGTCCTGGCGCGCCTGAACGTTCCGGCAACCCCGCGCGGCAACGAACGGTTGCTCCTCGGAGCTCAGTGGCTGCCTGTGCTCACCTTGCCGCTCTTGTTCTGGCTGAGCTTCGCCGTCTGGCCGCGGGGGGAGGCGAGTTGGGCGTGGACCGTCGGGCGCCTCTGGCTGGGAACCTTGGTGGGTCTCAATGTCGCAGCGTACCTGTTGGTGATGAGCGTGGATTACGGCGACAGCCGCAATTCCGGCGTCGGGATGGCGCCGCTCGCGGTCGCAGGCTACGGTACTCTGGTCTTCGTCGCCTGCGCTGTGGTCTCTGCCCTGACCCTGACCGGTTGGGGCTGGAAGGCTTGCCTGATGGCGATTTCCGGTGGCGGTGTGTGGCTGTTGATCCTGCTGGTGCTCATGGGTGCCGGGGCAAGGGTGCTTGCCGGGCTGTGGGCAGTGGCGCCCTTCCTGGCCTTCGGCGTGCGCTACCTGATGCTGCGCTGACCGCGAGCCTCATTCCTGATCGAGTGGCAGCTCGCCCCGGCGCAGGTGTTCGCGTTCGGCTTCGTCGAAGGCTCGCTCGGCGGCCCGGACATCGCGCATCATCGCGGTGCCTTCGCCGCCGCTGGTGGCTTGTCCGGCCCAGGAATACCAGAAGTGGATCGACTGTTCCCTCAACCAGCGCCAGGCGGCGGGGTCGGTGATGACGCCGTGGCGCCGCAGAGCCATGGCCTGATCGCTGCAGCGGGTCGCCAGGCGCGCAGCCGCGCCCCAGTCGCCCATCGGTCCGTAGTTCGAAACGTAATCCCGCCAGTCGTCTTCCGCACGGGCACTTTGCCCCTGCCTGACAAACGCCAGGGCGCGCTTGAGCCGTTCATCGAATGCGCCGCGTGAATCGGGGCGAGCCTGGGGCTGGGCAGGCGGGACAGAGGCGGAAACGTCGATCAAGGGAGCGTGCTCTACCGCCTGCGGAAGGGGTTCGGGAGCAGGGCGAAAGACCGGTGGCGAGGGTATCGGCGCTTCCTCTTCGCCGGGCCAGAGCCCCCAAGGGGCAGAGAGGGCTTCGAACAGATCCTCAAAGCGAGGGCCTTCGCGGGACAGGGCGTAGCGCAGGGTCAGGGGGTTTCCCTGGCGGTCTTCGAGCAAGACATCGATGGGGCACTGGGGATCGAAGCGCTCCCGCGTCAATTGCTGAATTCTCCCGACGTAGTCTGCCGGGCAGCTGCGGCCCGCCGCATCGGTCCATGCCTGGCGCGCGCGTACCACCACGCCGGAGGAATAGCGTCCCAGGGTGACGCTGCTGCCCTTGAGGGTGCCGATCTCAGGTCCGCTCACCGGGGAATCTCTGCGGATTGGGCGGGCGACCACTCGAAGGTGGCGATCTGCCTGTCCTTGGGGGCGCCCCCGGCACGGTCGCGCCAGACGATGCGCAGCCACATGCCGTCGTAAAGGGGGACAGGCGCCAGTCCGCGCTGCTCCATGGCAATTTCGTATTCGCCAGCCATGAACTCGAATTCGACCCCACCGACGGTGATGGACTCCCGATTGGACGTGTCGCCGGTCGCCGCGAGGGGCTTTGCCGTCCCGGTACTGGTGCGTTCCTGCCAGCGGCGGTGCCGGGTGACCGGTCCCTCGACCTTGTGTGCGGACCCGTCTTTGACCGCTGCCAGGGTCTGATGGGTGTCCCACATTGGAACGAGAACTCCAACGACCAGGATCGACACGGCGATGAAGCCGAGGACGAAGGCAGGAATGGCCTCTCCCCCGGTCTTCAAAGTGCGCCAGTACCAGAACGCGGCGACGATACCGACCGCGAGTGCGACGCCGAGGGCGATCTTGCGATCCGCAGTCCGGGGATCGGCGAGGTCGAAGATCAATTGCCAGTCTGAAGTCATGTCTTTCCCGGAAGGTGATGGGCGCTTGCAGAGGTGCGCGCGCCCAGGGGCCGGGCGAAAAGGTAGCAGGCAGGGGACGATCCGTACAGGGCTGGCTCCAGGTCACCACGGTTTCCGGGAAACCGCCCGTAGCGGGTTGGGGGAGGCGCGGCACACCTGCAACGCCAAAACAAAAGGCCGGCCCCTTTTGGGAGCCGGCCTTGTGCGGAACCGCAGCGCCGTGCGCTGAGGGGCAGAACGCTTAGTGGAACTGTTCTTCTTCGGTGGAGCCGGTGAGGGCCTTGACGGAGGAGGAACCGCCCTGGATGACGGTGGTGACTTCGTCGAAGTAACCGGTGCCGACTTCCTGCTGGTGGGATACGAAGGTGTAGCCCTGTTCGCGCGCGGCGAATTCCGGCTCCTGGACCATCTCGACGTAGTGCTTCATGCCTTCGCCGCCAGCGTAGGCCTGGGCGAACTGGAAGGTGTTGTACCAGTTGATGTGGATACCGGCCAGGGTGATGAACTGGTACTTGTAGCCGAGGGCAGACAGTTCTTCCTGGAAGGAAGCGATCTGGGAGTCGGAGAGGTTCTTCTTCCAGTTGAAGGACGGCGAGCAGTTGTAGGACAGCAGCTTGCCCGGGCAGGCTGCCAGCACGGCTTGAGCGAATTCACGGGCGAAGCCGATATCGGGCACGCCGGTTTCGCACCACACCAGGTCGGCGTAGGGCGCGTAGGCCACGCCGCGGGAAATGGACTGCTCCAGGCCGTTCTTGACGCGGAAGAAGCCTGCCTGTGGGCGCTCGCCGGTCAGAAACGGCTTGTCGTTGGCGTCGTAGGCGGAGGTGATCAGGTTGGCGTGATCGGCACCGCGAC